>JBKBTU010000162.1:0-1324 GCA_046290715.1 Sphingomonas sp.
CCCGCATCTCGAGGAACGTCTTCAGCCGCACCTCTGGGAAGGCGGTCGAGAGATGATCGTTCCAGTCGTCGAGGGTCGGCTTCTCGCCGGGCAGGACGCCCAGTTCGCCCTTCAGGAAGTCGCGGAACGACAGGCCGGCGGCGTCGATGTACTTGCCGTCGCGGTAGACGAAGTACATCGGCACATCGAGCATATAGTCGGCGTAGCGTTCGTAGCCGAAGCCGTCCTCGAAGACGAAGGGCAGCATGCCGGTCCGCGCGGGATCGGTGTCCGACCAGATGTGGCTGCGATAGGAGAGGAAGCCGTTGGGCTTGCCCTCGGTGAACGGCGAATTGGCGAACAGCGCCGTCGCCAACGGCTGCAGCGCGAGCCCGACGCGGAATTTCTTCACCATGTCGGCTTCCGACGCATAGTCGAGGTTGACCTGGATCGTGCAGGTGCGCAGCATCATGTCGAGGCCCATGCTGCCGACGCGCGGCATGTGGCGCAGCATGATCGCGTAGCGGCCCTTGGGCATGATCGGCAGCTCGTCACGCCGCTTGTCGGGCCACATGCCGAGGCCGAGGAAACCGATGCCCAGCTTCTCGCCCGCGGCCTTGACCTGCTCGAGGTGGCGGCCGGTCTCGGCGCAGGTCTGGTGGAGGGTGTCGAGCGGCGCGCCCGACAGTTCGAACTGCCCGGCTGGCTCAAGGCTGACGCTGCCGTCGGCGCCCGACAGCGCGATCAGGTTGCCGCCCTCCTCGACCGGCTGCCAGCCATATTGCTGGAGCTCCGTGAGCAGCGCGCGGATGCCGCCCGGCTCGTCCCAGCTCGGTGCGCCATGATCGGCGGTGCGGTAGACGAACTTCTCGTGCTCGGTGCCGATCCGCCAGCGATCGCGGGGTTTTTCGCCGCGTGCGAAGCTCGCGATCAGCTGGTCGCGCGACTCGATGAGGGGAGAGTCCTTGGGGCTGGCGGTCTTGGTCGTCATGGTCGCGCCCTTACGCTGCGATGAACGGGCGCGCCAGACAGCTTTCCTACCAATCGCCCGCCGCCGCCATCCACAGCGTCACTGCCGCCGCCGCGGCGGTATCGGCACGCAGGATGCGGGGGCCGAGACCGATGCCAACTGCTTGGGGCAGCGCGCGAATCGCCTCGCGCTCCTCCGTCGTGAAGCCGCCTTCGGGACCGATCAGAATGGCCGCCGGACCCGGCCGTGCCTGCATCGCGGCGAGCGGCGGATCGCCGCCGGTCTCGTCGGCGAAGAACAGGTGGCGCCCCGCCGGCCAGTCGCGCAGCAGCGCCGGCAGCTTCACCGCCTCGTCGAGCCGCGGCAGCGCGGTAC
>JBKBTU010000162.1:1334-3767 GCA_046290715.1 Sphingomonas sp.
GTGGCTGCGCAACCGGTCGAGCTTGGGGCGGTCCACCACGGTGCGCTGCGTGACGACGGGGACCAGCCGGTCGACGCCCAGTTCGCACGCCTTCTCGGCGAGCCAGTCGACGCGTCCCTTCTTGAGCGGCGCGGCACAGAGCCACAGGTCGGGCACCGGCTCGCGCGGTCGCAACAGGGCCGACACCTCGACCGTGAGGTCGCGGCGGCCGACCGTCGCGGCGGTGGCGAGCCATTCGCCGGTGACGTCGTCGAACAGCTTGACCGGATCGCCCGGCGCCATCCGCATGACGGACACGAGATAGTGGGCGGCCGTGCCCTCGATCCGCAACGCACCGGGCGCGAGCGGATGGTCGACGAACAGTCGCGGGGTGGATTGCGGGGGCCAGGCGGGAATCGCGGTCACTTCTTGCCCCTCAGGCGCGCCTGCCGCGCCCAGATCTTGCGGAGGATGATGAAGGCGAGCAGCGCCGCGGCGGCGACCGCCACGACCGCAACGGTCACCACCCCCGCGACGCGCAGGATCGCCCAGAACAACGCCTCGACGAAGCGGCCGACGGCGACGGAAAGGCCGATCATGCGCGGGATCCGATCATTGTCCGTGCGATTGCCGGAACTTCGCGGCGATAGCGAGGCAAAAGCATGCGCCGCCGCGCTTGCCTGTCCCCCATCGATCGCGGCAAAGGCCTGGCATGACTGCCGAGATCGTCCCCGATAGCGAACACCGCGGCCTCGTCGGGCGCCTGCCGCCGCGGCTACGCGGCCTGGCGTTGCTTGCGCGTCTCGACCGACCGATCGGCTGGTGGCTGCTGTTCTGGCCGGGGGCATGGGCGGTGGCGCTCGCCGGGGGCTTGCGCGACCGGTGGCCGCTCATCCTCTGGATTCTCGCCGGCAGCATCGCGATGCGCGGCGCCGGCTGCGTCTACAACGACATCGTCGATCGCGATCTCGACGCGCAGGTCGCGCGGACGCGGGCGCGGCCGATCCCGAGCGGGCTGGTGTCGATCCGGCTCGCCTGGGGCTGGCTGCTCGCGCTTTGCCTCGTCGGGTTGGTCGTGCTCGCCCAGTTGCGTCCGCTCGCCGCCGGGGTGGCGCTGGCGAGCCTGGCGCCGGTCGCCGCCTATCCCTTCATGAAGCGGATTACCTGGTGGCCGCAGGCGTGGCTGGGGCTGGTTTTTTCCTGGGCGGCGCTGGTCGGATGGAGCGAGGTGACGGGCGATCTCGCGCTGCCGCTGTGGCTGCTCTACGCGGGCTGTATCGCCTGGGTGATCGGTTACGACACGATCTACGCGCTGCAGGACCGCGAAGACGATGCGCTGATCGGGGTACGCTCGTCGGCGCTGCGTATGGGCGCGCACGTCAAGGCGGGAAGCGGCCTGTTCTACGCGCTGGCGCTCGCGTTCTGGGCCGGCGCCGTCTGGCTGGTGCGCCCCGACCCGCTCGCGCTCGCGGCGCTCGTCCCGGTCGCGGCGCATTTCGGCTGGCAGATCGCGACGCTCGTGCCCGACGACGGCGGCAATGCCCTCGCCAGGTTCCGCAGCAACCGCTTCGCCGGGCTGCTGATGTTCCTCGCCTGCGCCGTGGTGGGCACGTCGCTCTAGCATCGCTGCGATGCCGCGCCTAAGTCGGGGCGATGCTGACCCCTGACCAGGCGCGCGATCGCGCCGCCGATATCGTCGCCCGCGCCGCCCGATCGGGTGCCGATGCCGCCGACGCCGTCTTCGCCGCCGATGCCTCGCTCGATCTGTCCGTCCGGTTGGGCGCGCTCGAGGACGTCGGCCGGTCCGAAAGCGAGGAACTCGGGCTGCGCGTCTTCGTCGGCCGACGTTCGGCGAGCGTCTCGACGTCCGACCTGTCCGACGACGCGGTCGCCGCGCTGGTCGAGCGGGCGGTGGCGATGGCGCGCGAGGCGCCGGAGGACCAGTGGGCCGGGCTGGCGCCGCAGGAGCGGCTGATGCATGGCGCGCCGCCGCTGCTCGACATCGACGACGCCAAGGATGTCGGGGGCACGATGACTCCGGCCGAGCTGCGCGAGCTCGCGATGGCCGCTGAGGATGCGGCCCGCGCCGTGCCGGGCGTCACCAACAGCGAGGGTGGTGGCGCCAGCGCGTCGCGGTCGATCTGGGCGCTCGCCACCAGCCATGGCTTCGCCGGCGCCTATGCCGCGACCGCATACAGCGTGTCGGCGAGCGTCCTCGCCGGTGATGCGGCGAGCGGCATGGAGCGCGACTATGCGCATCACGCCGCCCGCAAGCGCGCTCACCTCGAATCGGCCGAGGATATCGGCCGCCGCGCCGGCGAGCGGGCGGTCGCGCGCGTCAATCCGGGGCGGATGGCGAGCGGGCCGATGCCGGTGGTGTTCGACCCGCGGGTCGGATCGTCGCTGCTCGGCCATCTGACCGGTTCGATCAGCGGGCAGGCGATCGCGCGGCGG
>JBKBTU010000162.1:3866-6268 GCA_046290715.1 Sphingomonas sp.
GCGGTGTTCGGCCCCGGCGTCACCATCTGCGACGACCCGCATCGTCCGCACGGCCTGCGCTCGCGACCGTTCGACGGCGAAGGCCTGCCGGTCTCGCCGGTCGCGATCGTCACCGGCGGTGTCCTCGAGACCTGGCTGCTCGACAGCGGGTCGGCGCGGCAATTGGGCCTCGAGCCGACCGGCCATGCCGCCCGCGGCGTCGGCGGCGCACCGGGCGTGTCGCCGAGCAACCTCTATATGGAGGCGGGCGACGTGCCGGTCGCGACGCTCATCGGCGACATCGCCGATGGCGCCTACGTCACCGAGTTGATCGGGCAAGGCGTCAATGCGGTGACGGGCGACTATAGCCGCGGTGCCGCCGGCTTCCGCATCGTCGGCGGCGAGATCGCCGGGCCGGTCGCGGAATTCACCATTGCCGGCAATCTCAAGGACATGTTCGCCGCACTCACTCCCGCCAACGACCTTGCATTCCGGTACGGTACCAACGTGCCGACGATCCGCATCGACGGGATGACGATCGCGGGTGGCTGAGGCGGCCGCCGATCTGGTCGGCGCGGTCGCCGATATCGCCCACGAGGCGGGGCAGATGGCGTTCGCCCGCTGGCGCACCGACTTCGCCCGCTGGGAAAAGACGCCGGGTAGCCCGGTGTGCGAGGTCGACCTCGACGTCGACCGGATGCTGCGGGCTCGGCTCGGCGGCCTGCTGCCCGACGCCGGGTGGCTCTCGGAGGAGACGGTCGACAGCGCCGAGCGGCTCGGCCGCCGCCGCGTGTGGGTGGTCGACCCGATCGACGGCACGCGCGACTATATCCGCGGGCGGGAGGGCTGGGCCGTGTCGATCGCGCTGGTCGAGGATGGCGAGGCGGTGCTCGGCGTGCTCGACGCGCCGGCGCGGGCGGAACGCTGGAGCGCCAGCCGCGGCGCCGGCGCGCGGCGGAACGGCGTCGCGCTCGCCGCCGGCACACGGTCCGACCTCAACGGCGCGCGCGTGCCGACCGATGCCCTGCCGAAGATCGATCGCCACCTCGCGATCGTCCACAAGCCCAACTCGATCGCGTTGCGCATGGCGATGGTCGCGGCCGACGAGGCAGACCTCGTCGCGACGCTGCGCTGGGGCAACGAATGGGATATCGCCGCCGCCGCGCTGATCGCTGCGGAAGCGGGCGCGGGGGTCAGCGACGCACTTGGCGCGCGGCTGCGCTACAACAAGCCCGATCCGACCGCCTTCGGGGTGATGGTCGCCGCACCGGGGATCCATGCGGCAGCGCTGCGTTGGATCGCCGAGCGCGCCGATCGGGCGCTAAAGGGTTAGAGAACCCAACCTTTTCGCGGGCCTTTCGACGGGCCGCGGAACGCGTGCTGCTTCCGTAACGTTTTGTTTCCCGTCGATGCCATCGTGGCGTCGGTCAAGGAAGGGAAGCCTGACCATGTTGTGGACGATCGCCGTCATCCTGTTGATCCTCTGGCTGCTGGGCTTCTCGCTCCATATCGCCGGCGGTCTGATCCACATCCTCCTGGTGATCGCCGTCATCGTCGGCCTGATCCAGCTCTTCACCGGCCGCCGCGCGCTCTAGCCCTTGGCGGGGTCCTCCCGCCGGGGAGGACCACCGTCCGGCTCAGTGAACGAAGCGGGCGACCACGTCGCGATAGCTGCGGCTGACCTTCACGCTCGCACCCGAATTGAGGACGAGGAAACATTCGCCGTTGGTGTGCGGCTTGACCTGCTTGACGAGGTCGAGGTTGACGATCGTCGAGCGATGGACGCGCTGGAAGCGGCGCGGGTCGAGCCGCTTCTCCAGATCCTTCATCGTCTCGCGCAGGATCAGGTTCCGGTCGCCGGTGTAGATCACCATGTAATCGCCCGCGGCGTCGATCCGCTCGATCGTGTCGACGTCGACGCGGAAGATCTGCCCCTGATCCTTGATGTTGATGAGCTTCTCGAACCGGTTGGCGCTCACCGCCTCGCCGCCGCCGTCGGCGATATCGGCCGCCGCCTCTGGCGCATGCTCGGCGAGCACCTCCTTCAGCTTCTCGACCTCCTCGACGCCGCGCTTCTCGCTGAGCCTTTGCCGCACTCGTTCGATCGTGTCGGCGAGCCGCGATTCCTCGACGGGCTTCATCAGATAGTCGACCGCCTGTGCCTCGAACGCGCGCAGTGCGTGGTCGGAATAGGCGGTGACGAAGACGAACAGTGGCGGCTCCACCTCCATCAGGCCCTGCACCACCGAAAAGCCGTCGAACCCCGGCATCTGGATGTCGAGGAAGACCAGATCGGGCTTGTGCGTCTTGATCGCCCGGATCGCCTCGCGCCCGTTGGAGCACTTCTCGATGATCTCGATGTCATCATGCGCCTGGAGCCGGAGCTCCAGTCCCTGGATCGCGAGCGGTTCGTCGTCCACCAG
>JBKBTU010000163.1:0-6245 GCA_046290715.1 Sphingomonas sp.
CGCCGGGGCGGGTATCGGCGCGTACATGGACAAGCAGGAGCGCGACCTGCGCGCCCGCACCGCGGGCACCGACGTGCAGGTGACGCGCGAAGGCGACAACCTCGTGCTCAACATCCCGTCGGGCATCACCTTCGCCTATGACAGCGCCGAGGTGCAGCCGCAGTTCCGCCGTACGCTGGATCAGGTCGCCGATACGCTCGCGCAGTACAACCAGACCTATATCGACGTGTACGGCCACACCGATTCGACCGGTTCGGCGGCGTACAACCAGACGCTTTCCGAACGCCGCGCCACCGCCGTCGCAGACTACCTCGCCAGCCGCGGCGTCCAACCGGCGCGAATCGGTACCCGCGGCTTCGGCAAGACGCAGCCGATCGCCTCCAACGACACCGACGCGGGCCGTGCGGCGAACCGCCGGGTCGAGATCAAGGTGGTGCCGATCTCGCAGAACGACCTGCGCTGATCCCGTGCCGCTCCCCCGGGCTGCACCGGGGGAGCAGCCAGTTTATCGCTTCTGCCGGAAGAAGTCGCGCAGCAGCGCCGCCGCTTCGGCCTCGCCGATCCCGGCATAGACCTCCGGGCGATGATGCACCGTCGGCTGCGCGAACAGGCGCGGACCATGCTCCGCCGCCCCGCCCTTCGGATCGCCGGCGGCATAGTAGAGCCGGGCGATCCGGGCGTGCGCGATGGCGCCGGCGCACATCGCACACGGCTCCAGCGTCACCCACAGGTCCGCTCCCTCCAGCCGATCGCGGCCCAGCCGGGCGGCGGCGTCGCGGATGACGCGCATCTCGGCATGCGCGGTCGGATCGCAGAGCGCGCGCGGCGCGTTGCCGGCGACCGCGACGATCTCGTCCCGCCATACCAGCACGGCGCCGACCGGCACTTCGCCGGCCCGCGCCGCGTCCGCCGCGGCGTCGAGCGCGCGGCGCATCGGGTTCGGCAGGGGAAACATGATGCGCCCCCTGCACCGCCGCTATCGTGTCGTAAAGCTATTGGGCGTTGCCGGGCTTTTCGACGTTGACGGTGGGGACGGCGACCGTCTTGTTTTCCGTGCCGACGGTGACGCGCGCGACATCGGCCTTGAACTGCGGTGCCTGCACGAGTGCGGGGCGGGTCTGGTCGATGTTGATGAGGCCGAAATACATCAGCGCGACGACGATCAGCGCGATGACCCCGAGCAATGCCAGCAACGTCCGCATGTCCACATCCCCTTGTCGATGACCTTTACGATGGCGTAACAACGCGTGGTCGTTCGGTCCGTTGCATCGCGGGCGAGTTGACGAAAGCGCGCCGAGCCGCTAGTGGCGCCGGCTTTCCGGGCAACCGAATTCAGGATTTAAAGCCATGTCGCGCATTTGCGAGCTGACCGGCAAGGGCCGGCAGGTGGGTAACAACGTTTCCCACGCCAACAACAAGACCAAGCGGACCTTCCTGCCGAACCTGCAGAACGTCACGCTGATCTCCGATTCGCTGGAGAAGAGCGTCCGCCTGCGCGTCTCGACGCACGGCCTGCGTTCGGTCGAGCACAACGGCGGCCTCGACAACTGGCTGGTCAAGACCGGCGACGACAAGCTGTCGCTTCGCTGCCGCCGCCTGAAGCGCGAGATCGTCAAGAAGCTGTCGGCGACCAGCGAAGCCGCGTAAGCGGCTCGCCAGCGTTCCGGATGCCCAAGGCCCGCCGCTCAGCAGAGCGGCGGGCTTTTGGCGTCAGCGCCCGTCCAGCCGGAACTTGAGTAGCAAAGTGCGTTGCAGCAGCGACTGGTTGTCGTCCGACACCAGCCAGACGATCGTCGCCTCCCCCTCCCGCGTCGTCGCCACCCCTTCGAAATTGTCGTGGATCAGCGGCGAATCGAGCGTCGCCAGCAGGCGGCCGCTCACCACCGCGCCGGGCCGAATCATCGCCGCCGGTATCAGCGACAGCCGGTTGCTGAAGCGATAGGGCAGGCGGAACGCGCGATCGAGCACCAGCAGGTCGCCGTTGGGCAGCGCGGTGGCGTCCGCCGGGTCGTAGCGGCCGTAGGGCATATAGGCGAAGCGCAGCGGGCGGGTGCCGATGGGGTCGCCGGGAAAGAGCAGCGCCTCGCGACTGTGCAGCCGCTCCGCCTCCGGTCCGCGCCAGCGCTGCCGCGGCACGTGCATCTCCTCGCTGATGACGAGGAAGCGGCCGTCGGGCAGGCGGGCGAGCGATTCGGGACCGCCGTTGTCCGGCCACGCCGCCATCGATCGCGGCATGCGCTGCGCTTCGGCGCGGGCGAAGCCGGGAGCGTAGCGCCAGATCGCATTGTACGATTCGAAACCGACCCAGATCCGCCCCGTGGCAGGATCGAGCGCCATCGATTCGCTGTCCCGATCGCGCTTTTCCCAGCCGATCCCGGGACCCGCCGGCAGGTTGCGGAAGCGAAGGCCGCGCGGCCGCCAGTCGCCGCCCATCGTGAACGCCACCGCATTGCCGCCGTCGCTGAGCAGCGTGAAGCGGTCGCCGTCCGGACGACGCACCACCGTCAGCGCCGAATAGCCGCCGAACGCCGGGTCGAGGCTGCGCAGCGAGACGCCGCCGAGATAGGTCAGCGCCCCGAGCCGGCGCCGCGCGGGGTCGGCGGGGTCGAGGTCGACGCGCGTCGCGGTCAGCTGCGGCCGGGTGCCGAGCAGCGCGAGCCGCTCCTCGCCCGACCAGCCGGGGACGATCAGCAGGACCGCGAGGATCACGAACAGGACACGCATCGCCCGCCTCATAGGGGTCTCGCCCGGCGGCGATAGCCTGAACGCGCGATAACGGCCGCATTCAGGGTCCGCTCAACGCGAATCGCGCAAAAGGCTTCTCATCGACGACGGGCAGGTGCTCGACCGCGCCGCCGCCGAGTTGGAAATGTTCGAGACGGGAGAAGACCCATGCTGAAGACCCTGAGCCTCGCCGGTGCCGCGCTCGCCATGACCGCCACCGCCCTCGTCCCCGCCACGCCCGCGATGGCGCAGCGCGGCTATTACGGCGGCGGCTACGATCGCGGCTATGCCTATGACCGCGGCTATCGCGACGACCGCGTCTATCGCGGCGACCGCGGCTATTATCAGGATCGCGGCTATCGTCCCCGTCGCTGCAACAGCGGCTCGACCGGCACGATCGTCGGCGCGATCGCCGGTGGCCTGCTCGGCCGCACGATCGACACCCGCGGCGACCGCGCGCTCGGCACCGTGCTCGGCGCCGGTGCGGGCGCCCTCGCCGGCCGCGCGATCGAACGCTCGGACCGCCCCGGTTACTGCCGCTGAGCCGGCAGTGCACGGCCCTCGCGTAGCGTGATGAGGGCGGGAGCCCGGTCGCCGGACAGGCGGCCGGGCTTCGTGTCGTGTTGGTGATGGGAAAGAGCGGGGCGGAGCTAGCGACGGATCGGCGGCTAGGACAGCCCCCAGCGGATCTGGCAGCGGGGGCAGTGGCTTATGGGCTAGGGCGTCCTGCCGGGGCAGCGACGGCGAAGCCGCCGCTGAGTCGTCGGACGGGTTCGGCTGGCGCCGACCCGCCGGCCGTGACGGGCGATGCGCTGTCGCGCACCGGCCCGCGGCCCGCGACCCTTCGCCCGTCAGTACATATGCTGCCCGCCATTGATGCTGAGCGTCGATCCCGTCACGAAGCCGGCCTCGTCCGAACAGAGGAAGGCGACGCCGCGCGCGATCTCGCTCGCCTGGCCGAGGCGGCCGACCGGGATCTTGGCGACGATCTTCTCGAGCACGTCGGCGGGCACCGCGGCGACCATGTCGGTGTCGATGTAGCCGGGCGCGATCGCGTTCACCGTCACGCCGGCGCGTGCGCCCTCCTGCGCCAGTGCCTTGGTGAAGCCGTGGATGCCCGATTTCGCCGCGGCGTAATTGACCTGGCCGTACTGCCCGGCCTGGCCGTTGATCGAGCCGATGTTGACGATCCGCCCCCATTTGCGCTCGCGCATGCCGGGGAAGGTCGCCTTGGCCATGTTGAAACAGCCGCCGAGGTTGGTGTCGATCACCTCTTTCCACGCCTGGTAGGTGAGCTTCAGGATCGTGCCGTCGCGGGTGATGCCGGCGTTGTTGACGACGATATCGACGGGGCCGAGGTCTGCGGCGACCTTGGCGCAACCGTCCTGGCAGGCGTCATAGTCGGCGACGTCCCATTTGTAGGCGGCGATGCCGGTGCGATCGGTGAAGGCGCGGGCGCGCTCGTCGTTGCCGGCGTAATTGGCGGCGACGGTGATTCCGGCATCCTTGAGCGCAAGGCTGATCGCCTCGCCGATGCCGCGCGTACCACCGGTGACGATCGCTACTCTGGCCATTCAACCTCTCCCGTCGTGTTTGGACGCAAGGCTAGGGGCAGTGCCGGAAACTGGCAATGGCCGTAGCGGCAATTCATCTTTCGTTACGGTATCCAGCCGGCCAGTTCGCGGGCGATCAGCGTGCGCAGCATCGCCATGCCGGGCGCGCCGTCGTTGAGGCAGGGGAGGTAGGCGAAGTCGCTGCCGCCCGCCTCGACGAAGCTCTCGCGGCCCCGGATCGCCAATTCCTCCAAGGTTTCCAGGCAGTCGGCGGAAAAGCCCGGGGCGAGCACGGCGACCTTGCGGACGCCCTTGCCCGGCAGCGCCGCCAGCGTTTCGTCGGTCGCCGGCCCCAGCCACTTGGCGGGACCGAAGCGCGACTGGAAGGAGACGATGAGTTCGCGTCCCGCCAACGTGTCCTTCAGCGCCTGCCCGAGCAGCCGCGCGGTCTTCTGGCAGTGGCAGTGGTACGGGTCGCCGAGCTCGAGCGTCCGCTTCGGCATGCCGTGGAAGCTCGCGATCAGCGCGTCGGGGGTGAAATCGAGCGCCGCCAGCTGCGATTCGACCTGTGTCTTGAGCGCGTCGATATAGGCGGGATCGTCGTGATAGGGCGGCAGCGTGCGGATCGCCGGCTGCCAGCGCATCGCGGCGAGAGCGGCGAACGCCTTGTCGTTGGCGGTCGCGGTCGTCGCGGCGCAATATTGGGGATAGAGCGGCGCGATCAGGATGCGTTCGCAGCCCGCGGCCTTCAGCGCCTGCAAGCGCTCGGCGATCGCCGGATTGCCGTAGCGCATCGCATAATCGACGATCACGCCTTCGCCGAACGCGCCCTTGCCAAATGCCCCCTGCAACGCCGCGGTCTGTCGCCGGGTGATCGCGGCGAGCGGCGAGCCCTCCTCGCTCCAGACCAGGCCATAGGCGTGCGCGGATTTCTTGGGCCGGGTGTTGAGCACGATGCCGCGCAGGATCGGCTGCCAGGCGATCGGCGGGATCTCGACGACGCGGCGATCGGACAGGAATTCGCCGAGGTAACGCTTGACCGACCGCGCGTCGGGCGCGTCCGGGGTGCCGAGGTTGACGAGCAGGACGCCGATCTTGCGCGGCGGGATCGGGGGGTGGTCGGCGGGGGGGATCATGCACCTGGCCTTAGCGGCAGCCGGCGCAGGCGGATACCGGTGGCAGCGTACAATGCGTTGGCGACCGCGGGGGCGACCGCGGGAACGCCGAGTTCGCTCACGCCCCCCGGTGCCTCTTCCGACGGCACCAGTTCGACGATCACGTCGGGCGAATCGGCGAGGCGGGGCAGGTGCATGCCGGCGAAGCCCCGCACGTCGGTGCGCCCGGCGGTGATCCCGGTCGCCGCGCCCAAGGCCTGGGCGAGGCCGAAGATCAGCCCGCCCTCGATCTGCTGGCGGACGAGATCCGGGTTGATCTGGCGCCCGCAATCGACCGCGGCGACGAGGCGCTGGACCTCCGGCACCCCGCCCTCGCCCATCTGCGCCTCGGCGAGCACCGCGATATGGCTGTCGCGGAAGCTGTGGCAGGCGATGCCCTGCCCCGACCCGGCGACGCCGCCGCCCCAGCCGCCGAGCGCGGCGACGGTGGTGAGGCAGCGCGCGAGCCGCGCCTCGCCGCCGAGCATGCCGATCCGGTAGGACAAGGGCTCGGTGCCGGCGACGCGCGCGCATTCGTCGATGAAACATTCGCGGAAGAAGGCGGTGTAGCCGTGCGCGCCGCCGCGCAGGTGACCGGTCGCGACGCGGATATCCGCGGGGTGGTGATCGATCGCCACCGCGGGGATGCGATAGGGCGGCATCGCGCCCGCGACCGCATAGGGATCGCCGCGGCCGGTGAGCGCCGCGGCGCCGGGGACCAGCCGCGTGGCGAGCGCGTGGCCGGTGGCGGGTGCGGCGATCGCGGCGCGCCACGCGGCGATGGCACCGCCCGACGACAGGCGCGCGCTGAGCC
>JBKBTU010000164.1:0-6216 GCA_046290715.1 Sphingomonas sp.
GGCTTTTCCCACAGGGTCGAACCGTCGCGCTCGATGCGGCTGGTGCCGCGGATGTCGGCGGGGGCTTCCCCGAGCAGCAGTTCGGGGCCGAGCGAGGCCTGCCGCAGCTTGGAATGCGCGAGCCACAGGTAATTGTGGCGTTCGGTGACATGGTCGCTGAATTCGTTGGCGAGCGCGAGGCCGAGGCGGAAGGGGGTGCCGTCCTCGCCGATCAGATAGATGCCGGCGAGTTCGGGCTCCTCGCCGCCGTCCTGCGCGAAGGCGGGCGAGGTCAGCGGCGCCTCGGGCGCGACGAGGCCCTGGCCGTCGCCCTTGTAGAACCATTCGGGTTGCGCGCCGACCTGGTCGTCGGCGGGGCGGCCGCCCTCCATCCCTTCGAGGAAGAGGCGCATCGAGTCGGTCTGCTTCCCCTCCGCGGCGGCCTTGTGCATCGCGTCGCGGCCCGCGGCGGAGCCCAGGTGGGTGAGGCCGGTGCCGGCGAGCAGCAGCCGGGCGCTGTCGGGATGATCGATCGCGGGCAGCAGCGTACCGGCATCGAGCGCGGCGCCGAGGTCGACCGGCTCGTCCGACCGACGCGCGCGGGCGGCGTCGAGCAGCGACACGCCCTCGGCGATCGCGGCGAGCGCGAGTTCGCGCGTGGTGGCGGGGCCGGTGAGGACGTGCGCCTCCGCTTCGGCGAGGAGGACGCGGCGCGTGCCGTCGGGCAGGCGCTGTTGCAGCAGGCGGGGCTGGGTCATGCGAGGGCCTTTGCAGCGGTGACGAAAGCGGTGGCGTCGCGCAGCACGTCGGCGGCGGACTTGCCGGCGCGATAGAGGTTGGAGCCGAGGCCGAAGCCGTCGGCGCCGGCGGCGTGCCATTGCGGCATCGTCTCGGGCGTGATGCCGCCGACCGCGAGGATCCTGGTGGCCTTGGGCAGCACCGCGCGCTGCGCCTTGAGGAAGGCGGGCGAGGCGCCCTCGGCGGGGAAGAGCTTGAGCCCGTGCGCGCCCGCGGCGAGCGCGGCGAAGCCTTCGCTCGGGGTGTAATAGCCGGGCAGCGAGACGAGGCCGCGCGCGACCGAGGCGCGGATGACGGCGGTGTCGGTGTTGGGCGAGACGATCAGCTCGCCGCCGGCACCGGCCACCGCATCGACGTCCTCGGGGGTCAGCACCGTGCCCGCGCCGACGATCGCGCGGCCGGCGTAGCGGCGGGCGAGCCGTTCGATGCTGACCAGCGGATCGGGCGAGTTCAGGGGCACTTCGAGCAGGGTGAAGCCCGCCTCGACCAGAGCATCGCCGACGCCTTCGCTCTCGGCGGGCGTAAGGCCGCGCAGCACCGCGACGAGCGGGCAGGCGGCGAAGGCCTCGGCGAACCGGGCCGCGGGATCGGTCATGCTGAATACTCCGGGTGGGGTGAGGCCGCCGCCCCGTCATCCCGGCGAACGCCGGGATCCATGGAGGGGGTGAGGCAGGCGGAGGCGCGCATCGGCAGCCGCTCGCATCCATGGATCCCGGCGTCCGCCGGGATGACGAAGGAGGGTGGCGCGGTCACAGCAACCGCCGCAGGCCGTGGACGCCGGCGAGGAAGGCGGCGGTGGCGTCGACCGCGACGGTAGTGCCGCCCAATGATTCGATGCCGGCGCGGTAGAGGTCGGCGAGCGCGCCTTCCGCGAGCAGGTGGACCGTCCGGCCGGCGACGTCGCGCGCGCCGACGTCCGAGCCGATCAGTACGCCGCTGGCAAAGGCGGCCGCGTCGTCGGGCGCGCGGCGGTCGAGGAGGACGCTCGCGCGCACCTCGAACAGCGCAGTGCCGAGGTCGCGGGCACCGGCCCCGCGCGCGAGGCCGGCGCGGAAGGCGGCGCCGTCCGCCACCGGGCCGTCGAGCATGCCGGCGAGGATGCCATGGCCCTTGAGCAGGGCGAAGAGTTCGCCGGTCATCACCGTCGCGACGTCGACGATCCGGCCCCCTTCGCAGGCGATCCACTTGTTGTGCGTGCCGGGTTGGCAGAACAGCGCATCGGCGGGCGCGAGGCCGGCGGCGACCGCGCCGAGCACCTGCACCTCCTCGCCGCGCATCACGTCGGCGCGGGTGTCGGTGAGCAGGGAGACGCCGGGGACGATCGTCGTGCGCGCCTCGTCGATTCGGAGCGCGGCGGCGGCGAGCGCGGGGAGGCCGGCGGGGGCGGGGACATAGGGCGCCTCCCGCCAGCCGCGCGTCGAGCCGACCATGCCGGCGGCGATCACCGGCAGGTCGCCGAGCCGATCGCGTAAGGCGGCGAGCGCGGGGGCATAATCGTCCGCCGCCATCGCCAGCACGCCCGACCCGTCGCGCACCACGGCGGCGGCGGTGCCATCCGCCTCGATCCGCCAGGCGCGGCGGTTGGTGGTGCCCCAGTCGATGGCGATCACCGCGCCCGTCATGCCGCCCGTCCGCGTCATCCGGTCGGACTCACTCGGCCCTGGGCGTGCCGAGATCGGCGGTCGGCTTCGAACCCCAGACTGCATAGGCGAGCACGACGATCTCGCAGGCCATCGTCAGGAAGAACGAATTCTGGAGGCCGTAGCGATCGGCGAGCCATCCCTGCACCACGACGAGCGCGCCGCCGGCGATCGCCATGATCATCAGGCCCGAGCCTTCCTCGGTCAGCGGGCCGAGGCCGCGGATCGCGAGCGTGAAGATCGTCGGGAACATGATCGAATGAAACAGCCCGACCGCGATCAACGCCCACATCGCCATCGGGCCGGTGGTGAAGGTGGCGATGGCGACGACCACCAGCGCGCCGAAGGCGAAGACGCCGAGCACGCGTTCCGGCGCGATCCTTTGCATGATGATGCTGCCCGCGAAGCGGCCGACCATCATCCCGCCCCACAGCAGGGCGAGGTAGCGCGACGCCTGCTCGTGGGTGATCGCGGCGATCGTCGGCTGGCTGACGAAATTGACGAACAGGTTGGCGACGCCGATCTCCGCCAGCAGATAGGCGATCATCGTCGGGATGCCGAGCGTCAGGTTGCGATGCTTCCATAGCGAATGCTGGTGGCGATCCGCCTTGGCCGCGCGCTGCGTTGCCGCGCCGAGCGCGGGCAGGGGGAAGCGGGCGATGACGACCGCGAGCACGACCAGCACGATCGCGACCAGGACGTAAGGCAGGATGACCGATTGCGCGTCGGCGTAACGCTGCGCCTGGCTCAGCGTCGCACCCGCTTCCGCGGTACCCGACCGGCTGCGGCCGAGGATCAGATAGCCGGCGAACAGCGGCGCCAGCGTGGTGCCGAGCGAGTTGAACGCCTGCACCAGGTTCAATCGCGACGATCCCGTCTCGGGCGGCCCGATGACGGTGACGTAGGGGTTGGCCGCGACCTGGAGCAGCGTGATGCCGCTCGCGATGACGAACAGCATGACCAGCGTCACGCCATAGGAGGGCAGGCTGGCGGCCAGCGTCATGCCGAGCGCGCCCGCGGCCATGACGAGCAGCCCGATGACGATCGCGCGCTGATAGCCGACGCGCTCGATCAGCTTGGCGGACGGGATCGACGCGAAGAAATAGGCGATGAACCAAACCGACTCGATCAGCGTCGTCTGGGTATAGTCGAGCTCGAACACCGAACGCAGGTGCGGCAGCAGCACGCCGTTGATGACGGTGATGAAGCCCCACATGAAGAACAGGCTGGCGAGCAGGCTCAAGGCCTTGCCATACGATCCGCCGCCGCCTCCGGTCGCCACCGGGCCTGCGTGCCCGCCGATCGGTCCTGCCATAAACCTGTGTCCTCTCCACCCTTTGACCCGGTTCGAGCGCCTTGCGCGTCGACCATTTGTCAGACTATAAAGCCGGCATACGCCGGGTCAATGCCGGGATAAGGGCGGGAGGGGTGCGATGCGGTTCGGAAAGGCTCTGATGATGGCGGGCGCTGGAGTGATGACGCTGGTGGGGATCGAGGCCGAAGCGGCCACCGCGAAGCGCGAGGCGTTCGGGACGCTGCCGGACGGGACCGCGGTGGAGGCGGTGACGCTGGTCGGCGGAAACGGCGTCCGCGCACGGATCATGACGCTGGGCGCGACGCTGCAATCGCTGGAGGCGCCCGATCGCAACGGCACGCTCGCCGACATCACCTTGGGCTATGACGATGCCGCCAGCTACGTCACCAATCCCAATTTCTGGGGGCAGACCGTCGGCCGGTACGCCAACCGCATCGCCGGCGGCACCTTCGTGCTCGACGGCAAGACCTATCGGTTGCCGCTCAACGACAAGACCAATTCGCTGCACGGCGGCACCAAGGGCTTCGACAAAGCGGTGTGGCGGATCACCGACGTCAAGTCAGGCGCGCAGGCGAGCGTGACCATGACGCTGACCAGCCCCGACGGCGACCAGGGCTATCCCGGCAAGCTCGACGCCACCGTCACCTATAGCCTGGACGACAAGGGCGCGCTGACCATCGACATGGGCGCGGTCACCGACGCGCCGACGATCGTCAACATGACCAACCATGCCCTGTTCAACCTCTCCGGCGAAGGATCGGCGGGCGGCATCTACGCGCACCGCATGACGATTCCCGCGCGCCGCTTCACGCCGGTGAACGCGGCGCTGATCCCGACCGGCGAGCTGAAGCCGGTGGCAGGCAGCGTGTTCGACTTCACGCAGGGGCGCGTCGTCGGCGAGGGCATCCGCGACGGACGCGACGCGCAGATCGCGATCGGCCGCGGCTACGACCATAATTTCGCGCTCGACAAGGGGCTGACCGCCGAGCCGCAGCTGGCGGCGCGGGTGGAGGACCCGGCGTCGGGCCGCGTGCTGGAGGTGCTGACCACCGAGCCGGGCGTGCAATTCTATACGGGCAATTTCCTCGTCGGCACTTTCGTCGGCAAGCGCGGCCACGTCTATCGGATGGGCGACGGGCTGGCGCTGGAGCCGCAGAAGTTCCCGAACACGCCCAACCAGCCCGCGTTCGGATCGGCACGGGTCGATCCGGGCAAACCCTATCACCATCGCATGATCTACCGCGTGTCCGTGGCGCGCTGACCGGAGCCTCCCTTTCATGACCGACGATACGCCCAAGCTGCGCAGTCGCGCCTGGTTCGACAACCCGGCGAACATCGACATGACCGCGCTCTACCTCGAGCGTTACCTCAACTTCGGCCTCAGCCTCGACGAGCTGCGCTCGGGCAAGCCGATCATCGGCATCGCGCAGACCGGCAGCGACCTGTCGCCCTGCAACCGCCACCATTTGGTGCTGGCGGAGCGAGTGCGCGAGGGCGTGCGCGAGGCGGGCGGCATCGTGCTCGAATTCCCCGTTCATCCGATCCAGGAAACGGGCAAGCGGCCGACCGCGGGGCTCGACCGCAACCTCGCCTATCTGGGCCTCGTCGAGGTGCTGTACGGCTATCCGCTCGACGGCGTGGTGCTGACGATCGGCTGCGACAAGACGACGCCCGCCGCGCTGATGGCGGCGGCGACGGTCAATATCCCCGCGATCGCATTGTCGGTCGGGCCGATGCTCAACGGCTGGCACAAGGGCGAGCGCACCGGATCGGGAACGATCGTGTGGAAGGCGCGGCAGCTGCTCGCCGCGGGCGAGATCGACGATGCCGAGTTCATCCGCCTCGTCGCCTCGTCGGCGCCGTCGACGGGCTATTGCAACACGATGGGCACCGCGACGACGATGAACAGCCTCGCCGAGGCGCTGGGCATGAGCCTGCCCGGATCGGCGGCGATCCCCGCACCGTATCGCGACCGGCAGGAGGTGGCGTACCTCACCGGCAAGCGCATCGTCGCGATGGTGGCGGAGGACCTGAAACCCTCCGACATCCTGACCAAGCCGGCGTTCCACAACGCGATCCGCGTCAATTCCGCGATCGGCGGATCGACCAACGCGCCGATCCACCTGGCGGCGATCGCGCGCCACATCGGCGTCGACCTGCCGATTCAGGACTGGGAGACGGAGGGGCACAAGGTGCCGCTGCTCGTCAACCTGCAACCCGCCGGCGAGTATCTGGGCGAGGATTATTACCGCGCGGGCGGCGTGCCGGCGGTGGTCAACCAGCTGATCGGCGAGGGGCTGATCCACGAGGACGCGCTGACCGTCAACGGCAAGACGATCGGCGAGAATTGCCGCGGCGTCGCCATCGAGGACGAGAACGTCATCCGTCCGTTCGACCGGCCTCTGGTGGAGGACGCGGGCTTCATCGTGCTGTCGGGCAATCTGTTCGATGCGGCGGTGATGAAGACCAGCGTGATCTCGCCCG
>JBKBTU010000165.1:0-3226 GCA_046290715.1 Sphingomonas sp.
GCCGCCGGCGCAGCGGATCAGAAGCGGAAGGCGGTGCCGACGTAGACCGACTGGCTGTCACGCCGCGTGTCGTCGAGGCGGGCGAGCCGCTCGCGGTCCGAGCGGTAGCGCATGCCGGCAGTGACATCGAGGTTGCGCGTCAGCGAATAGGAGCTGCTGACGTCGACCGAATAGCTCGGCATCTCCTGCGTCAGCTTGGGCGTGGTGTCGAGCGGACGGTCGGCGACCGCCAGCACGCGGCTGCTCGCCCGGCCGGCGCGATAGGTCAGCGCGACGTCGGTCGATTCACGGCTGCCGGGGACCGGACCCAGGTCGATCCGGTTCATCGCACCCGATACCGCAAAGCGCTTCCAGCCCACGGACACGCCCAGATTGTAGGCGATCGGCTGGATGCCGACGGTCGGTGCCGCCACCGCCGCGGTACTCGTCGCATCAGTCAGCGCGACGCGGTTCGAGCGCGCCCGGACGGCGAGGGTCACGCGCTTGGACTGCCGCGCTTCGGCGGGCGTGAAGCGGAATTCACTGCTGTCGAGACCGCCGCGCGCGATCGCCGCCGCCAGCCGCGGATCGGCGGCGGCCGGGGTGAACGATCCGGTGAAGCGGGCGGTCGGAGCGCGACGGCTGGTCTGCGGCCGTTCGCTGGCGCCGAACGCGGGTGCCACGACGATACCGGTGGCGACCAGCGCCCCCGTCATCATCACAGCCATCGCACGCCCCATGGCACGCTTCGCAAACACAAGCAGTCCCCTCGACTCCCGCTGCAACGCGCCTAACACGATTCGGGCGCATGCCAATATGGCAGCCTCACTTACCGGTGCGACATTTTGTCCGACTGTTGCAATCAGCACACAGATTTTGGGACGTGACGCGTCGCTTGCGGGTATTCCCCGGCATCTATAGAGCGAAAGCGCTCCATTTTCTGCAGGACAGTCACGCCCATGAACCGCTCGTTGCGCACCGCTCTCATGGTCGCCGTCATCGCGCTGCCGCTCACCGCGTGCGGCGGCCGCGGCGGCAAGGCCGTCGCCCAGTCGGACCTCGCCGCATCGAAGGTCACGACGATCGGCGTCAATTCCTACCTCTGGCGCGCCAGCCTCGACACCGTGTCGTTCATGCCGCTGCTCCAGACCGATTCCAACGGCGGCGTGATCGTCACCGACTGGTACGTCAATCCGCAGGTTCCGACCGAGCGGATGAAGGTGACCGTATCGATCCTCGACCAAGACCTGCGCGCCGACGCGGTGCGCGTCGCGGCGCTGCGCGAGGTCAACCGCGGCGGCCAATGGGTGTCCGCCCCGGTTCAGGCCGCGACGACGCAGAAGCTGGAGGACATCATCCTCACCCGCGCCCGCGACCTGCGCCGCACCGTGAACGGAGTTCACGACCGATGACTCGTTTCAACGCGCTGACCGCGGACCGGGCCTGGCAGCAGGTCTGGGACGACCGCCAGACCTTTGCCGCCAAGGACAACAGCGGCAAGCCGCAAAGCTACGTGCTCGAGATGTTCCCCTATCCCTCGGGGCGCATCCACATGGGCCACGTCCGCAACTATACGATGGGCGACGTGCTCGCGCGATTCCGGCGGATGCGCGGCTATGAAGTGCTCCACCCGATGGGCTGGGACGCGTTCGGCATGCCCGCCGAGAATGCTGCGATGGAAAAGCAGGTGCATCCCGGCACCTGGACCCGCGCCAATATCCAGACGATGAAGGCGCAGCTGAAGCGCCTCGGCTTCGCGCTCGACTGGAGCCGCGAGCTCGCGACCTGCGAGCCCGACTACTACGGCCACGAACAGGCCCTGTTCCTCGACATGTTCGCCGCGGGTCTCGTCTATCGCAAGGAGTCGGCGGTCAACTGGGACCCGGTCGACATGACCGTGCTCGCCAACGAACAGGTGATCGACGGCCGCGGCTGGCGCTCGGGCGCGCTGGTCGAGAAGCGCAAGCTCAGCCAGTGGTTCCTCAAGATCACCGACTTCGCCGACGAACTGATCGAAGGGCTCGGCCGCCTCGAACACTGGCCCGACAAGGTCAAGTTGATGCAGGAGAACTGGATCGGCAAGAGCCAAGGCCTGACCTTCGGGTTCCAGGTGTCGAACGGCGCAACGATCAAGGTGTTCTCGACGCGTCCCGACACGATCTTCGGCGCGAGCTTCGTCGCGGTCGCCGCGGATCATCCGATCGCGCAAGGCATCGCCGACCGGCCCGAGGTCGCCGCGTTCATCGAACGCTGCAAGCAGGGCGGCACCACCGCCGCCGAGCTGGAGACGCAGGAGAAGCTCGGCTTCGACACCGGCCTCACCGCCGCGCACCCGTTCGATCCCGCCCGGCAGCTGCCCGTCTACATCGCCAATTTCGTGCTGATGGACTATGGCACCGGCGCGGTGATGGGCGTGCCGGCGCACGACCAGCGCGACCTCGACTTCGCGCGCAAATACGGCCTCGACGTGCACCGCGTCGTGTCGGACGGCGACCGCACCGATCCGCTGTTCGAGGGCGACGAGGCCTATACCGGTCCCGGCACCATCGTGAACTCGCACTTCCTCGACGGCCTCGACGTCGAGGAGGCGAAGCGTGCGGTCATCACCCGCGCCGAGGAGGGCGGCTGGGGCAAGGGCTCCACCGTCTATCGCCTGCGCGACTGGGGCGTCAGCCGCCAGCGCTATTGGGGCACGCCGATCCCGATCATCCACTGCGAGGCGTGCGGCGCTGTACCGGTGCCCAAGGACCAGCTGCCCGTCGTGCTGCCCGAAGACGTGTCCTTCGCCGTCCCCGGCAACCCGCTCGACCGGCATCCGACCTGGAAGCACGTACCCTGCCCCGCCTGCGGCGGCGAGGCGGTGCGCGAGACCGACACGCTCGACACCTTCGCGGATTCGAGCTGGTATTTCATCCGCTTCGCCAGCCAGCCCAAGGACAAGCCGTTCGACCGTGCCGTCGCCGAAAGCTGGCTGCCGGTCGGCCAGTATATCGGCGGGGTCGAGCATGCGATCCTCCACCTGCTCTACGCGCGCTTCTGGACGCGGGCGCTGAAGCACATCGGCCAACTCGACATCGCCGAACCGTTCACCGGCCTGTTCACGCAAGGCATGGTGACGCACGAGACGTACAAGTCGTCGGACGGCCGCTGGCTCTCCCCCGATGACGTCCGCGACGGGGTGGAGATCGCAACCGGTGATCCGATCGCAGTCGGCCGCGTCGAGAAGATGTCGAAATCGAAGAAGAAC
>JBKBTU010000165.1:4429-6181 GCA_046290715.1 Sphingomonas sp.
CGCGACATCCGGACCGCGCTCGAACGGCCGTCGCCCGATATCCGCCTCTACCTGCTGCATGGGCCGGACGGCTCGGCGGCGGCGGAGCTTGCCGGCGTTCTCGCCAAGGCGATGGGCGCGGAGGCCGAGCGTGTCGACCTCGACGGCGCGCAGCTCCGCAGCGACCCGGCGCGCCTCGCGGACGAGGCCGCCTCGCTGTCGCTGTTCGGCGGTGCGCGCTACATCCGGGTGTCGCCGGCGGGCGAGGAATGCCTCGACGCCTTTACCGCGCTGCTCGACGCCGAACATGCCGGCAATCCGGTGGTCGCGCTCGCGCCGACGGTCAAGTCGACCGCCAAGATCGTCAAGCTCGCCATCGACTCCCGCCGCGCGATGGCCTTCGCCGCCTACGAGCCGAGTGCCGCCGATCTCGAACGGCTCGCCGCCGGCATGGCGCGCGACCAGGGCCTGCGTCCGGCAGGAGGTGTCGCGGCGCGGCTGGCGGCGGCCTGCGGCGGCGATCGTGCCGTCCTCGCCCGCGAGATCGAGAAGCTGGCGCTGTTCCTCGATGCGGCACCCGACCGGCCCCATGACCTCGACGAGGCTGCGCTGGATGCGATCGGCGCCGACCTGGGCGAGGCGGAGATGACGCAGGTCGTCGACGCGGTCGTCGGCGGTCATGCCGCCGCACTCGGCGCCGAGCTCGCCCGGCTCGGCGAGGCCGGAACGTCGCCGATCCCGTGGCTGCGCCTGCTCGCGCGCAAGCTGATGACGCTTGCCGAGATGAAGGCGGAGATCGACGCGGGCGCGACGCAGGACAGCGTGTTCAAGCGGCACCGCATCTTCTTCCGCGAGGAGGCGGCGACCGCCCAGGCGCTGCGCCGCTGGAACGCCGCGATGCTCGCGACCGCGCTGGTCCGCGTCCGCCACGCCGAGCGCGCGATCATGGCGAGCGGCAACGCCGGACCGGTGCTCGCCGATCACGCGCTGACCGAACTCACCCGCGGCGTCGCACGCCGCGGCTAGCGCCGACGATGGCTACCTAAAGCATAGGCGGGCTGCGTGGGATGGCTCTGCCGTGTTCCTGCGTATGCAGGAACCCACAGTCACCCGGGATCAAGTCCAGGGTGACGATCGCCAGCCGGATCGATCGAACCCAGTATTCACGCCTCAATCCGCTCGCAGCACCCGCGCGAACAGCGCCAGCGCCAGCGCCGTCGTCGTCGCGAACAGCGCCGGATCGTAGCGTGGCCCCTCGTCGCGCAGGAAGGCATGCTGCGCATTGACCTCATGCCAGGCATAGGTCGCGCCGACCTCCTCGAGCCGCGCCCGGATCGTCTCGCGCCCGACGAACGGCACGTGCGGATCCTGCCGTCCCCAGACGAACATTGTCTCCGCCTTGAGCGCATCCATGCGGGCGAGGCTGTCGTCGCACCGCCCCTCCCCCAGGGTTCCGGCGTGGATATCGGTGGGATAGAAGAGCGCCGCCGCAGCGATCCGCGGGTCGAGCGCGGCGCGATAGGCGAGATGACCGCCCAGGCACACGCCGACCGTCCCGAGCCTGCCGTTGCACGCCGGATGCGCCGCGAGCGCATCGATCGCCAGCGTGGCATCGGCATCGAACGCGGCGACTGTCTTGGTGACCTTCAGCGCATTGCCCCGCGCGGTGCCCTCGGCGTCGTAGGCGAGGACCGTGCCCGGCATTTCGAACTCGTGATACACCTCCGGCACTGCGACGACATAGCCGTGGCCGGCGAGATAGGCTGCCAGCCG
>JBKBTU010000166.1:0-6124 GCA_046290715.1 Sphingomonas sp.
ATCGGAGGAGATCGGCACCGTAGGGGTCGGCGAGGCGACGATTCCGCAGATCCGCCTGTTCAACCAGGCACTCGGCCTTGATGAGGATGCCTTCCTCCGTGCCACCGGCGGCACGTTCAAGCTCGGCATCGCCTTCCACGGATGGCGCGAGCCCGGGCACAGCTACATGCACGCCTTCGGCGACGTCGGCCGCGACGTCGGGCTGATCGCCTTCCAGCATTACTGGCTGCGCGCGCGCCGGCTCGGGCGCGCCAAGCCGCTCGACGCTTATGCCCTGAACGAGGTAGCGGCCCGAGCCGGTCGGATGCATCGCGGTGCGCCGCTCACCGCGGCGACGATCCCGGCCATGCCCTACGCCTTCCACTTCGACGCCGCGCTCTACGCGCGGATGCTGCGGCGCTTTGCCACGAATCGCGGTGTCGAGCGGACGGAGGGCCGGATCGCAAGCGTCGAGCGCGACGGAGAGAGCGGCGACGTCGCCGCGCTGGTGCTCGCCTCGGGCGAGCGGATCGCGGGCGATCTGTTCCTCGATTGCACCGGCTTTCGCGGCCTGCTGATCGAGGAGGCGCTGGAGACGGGATACGAGGACTGGAGCCGCTGGCTGCCGTGCGACCGTGCGCTCGCGGTGCCGACCGCGAACGTCGGTCAGCCGCTCCCCTATACGCGGGCGATCGCGCGCGCGGCGGGGTGGCAGTGGCGCATCCCGTTGCAGCACCGCACCGGCAACGGCCACGTCTATTGCAGCGCCTTCACCAGCGACGAGGCGGCGGCGGACACGCTGCTCGCCAACCTCGAAGGAGAGGCGCAGGCCGATCCGCGACCGTTGCGTTTCGTCACCGGCCGCCGCCGCCGCGCGTGGAACCGCAACGTCGTCGCGATCGGGCTGGCGAGCGGCTTTCTCGAACCGCTCGAATCGACCAGCATCCACCTCATCCAGTCCGCGATCGCGCGGCTGGTGAAGCTGCTCCCGGCGCTGCCGATCCGCGACGCCGGCCGGGACGAATACAACCGCCAGACCGATTTCGAGATCGAGCGCATCCGCGACTTCCTGATCCTTCATTACTGGGCGAACGGGCGGACGGAGCCGTTCTGGCAGGCGTGCCGTGCGACCGAACTCCCCGATAGCTTGCGCGCCAAGATCGACCTCTGGCGGCAGACCGGCACGATCGTCCGCGAGCATGAGGAGTTGTTCACCGAGGACGGCTGGTTGCAGGTATTGGCGGGGCAGGGGGTGGAGGCCGACGGCTACCACCCTCTCGCCGACCAGATCGCCGCCGGCGACCTCGCCGACTATATGGAGACGCTCGAACTTCTCTACCGCCGCGAGGCGCAGGCGATGCCGACGCACGCTGCCTTCCTGGCGCAGCATGCCGCCGCCCGGCGGTGATGGACGCTACGCCGGTAAGGGCCATGAACGGCGCCGCGAACCGCATGCCTGTGTCCTACATCGGCCGACGGCGCTACCGGCAGGTCACTTTGCGCGGCTCTTTCTGATCGTCACATCATGTTGGAAATCGAAACGATAGGAATGGATCGTTTCCGTTAAGGTGTTCGTCTTGTCTACGTTCCGGTCGACTGGGAGCTCGAGCCTCTGCCCCGTCTTTCCGGATCGAGGCCGGAAAGACGAGCGCAAGCGTCGATCGTCGAATGGGATCGTCGTCGACAGACCCGATCGCGGCCCGCGTCAGCTCGACCCGCGCACGATCAGCCGCGGTTGCAGCAGCGCGGTATCGGTCGGCTGCTCGGCGATACGGCGCAGCAGCGTGTCGACCAGCACTTCGCCGGCCTTGCGGTAATCCTGCGCCACCGTCGTCAGCGGCGGCTGCGTCGTCGCGGCGGCGGGGATGTCGTCGAACCCGATGATCGCGACGTCCTCGGGTACGCGCAGGCCCGCCTCCGCCAGCGCGCGCACCGCACCGAGCGCGATGAGGTCGGATGCGGCGAACAGCGCGTCGAAGGGCAGGTCGCGCGCGATCAGCCGGCGGACGGCATCGTAGCCCGACTGCTCGACCGACAGCGCATCGGCGTGGAGGCCGGGATGCACCGGCAGCCCCGCCTCGCGCAGCGCCGCGCACAGTCCGCGATAGCGGTCGCGGAACTCGGGATAATGGTCGTCGGCATCGCCGATGAACCCGATCCGCTGTCGTCCGCGCGCGATCAGGTGCTCGCCCGCCATGCGACCGCCCGCGACGTTGTCGCAGCCGATCGTCACGCCGATATTGTGGCTGTCCACCGAACCCCAGCGCACGAAATGCGTACCCTGCGCGACCAGCGCCTCGAGCCGCGCCTTGTAGAGCTCATAGTCGCCGTAGCCGAGCAGGATGATCCCGTCCGCCTTGCGGCTGTCCTCGTAATCCATGTGCCAATTGGCCGACAGCTGTTGGAACGAGGTCAGCAGGTCGTACCCCCGCGCCGCGCAGGTCCTCAGGATCGATCCCAGCATCGACAGGAAGAAGGGGTTGATGAAGCTGCCGTCGTCGAGCGGATCCTCGAAGAACAGCAGCGCCAGCGTCATGCTCTGGCCGCGGCGCAACGACGAGGCGTTCTTGTCGACCTTGTAGTTGAGCTGGCGCGCGATCGCCTCGATCCGCATCCGCGTCGCGCCGCTCACCGTCGGATCGCCGCGCAGCGCCCGGCTGACGGTCGGCTGCGATACCCCGGCGAGCGCGGCGATGTCGAACGAGGTCGGCTTGTCGCTCGCTCCGCTCGGTCCTCGCCCTCTGCTCTTCACGGCCATCGCCGGCGTTTACCCCAGCGCGGCCTGTGGCGATAGCGCTCTTGAATACGTATGCCCTGGGCTTGGCTTGGCGCGCCGCTGTCCGCACAACGCACACCGGACGCGGCCGGCGAAGGACCGGACGCGCGCTTTGTCGGGGGATGCATGCTGAAATTGGTCACGAACACGGCGACGGCCCTCGCGCTGCTGCTCGCCGCGCCGGCGGTGGTCGCCCAGACCGACGCGGGTCGTCCGGCCGACTACCGCGCCCGCCTGCCGCAGGACGAGGTCATCTATTTCCTGCTGCCCGACCGCTTCGACAACGCGGATCCGGCCAACGACCGCGGCGGCCTCAAGGGCGATCGCAGCGTCACCGGCTTCGACCCGACCGCAAAAGGCTGGTATCACGGCGGCGACCTCAAGGGGCTGACCCGCCGGCTCGACTATATCCAGGCGCTCGGCGCGACCGCGATCTGGGTCGGGCCCGTCTTCAAGAACAAGGCGGTACAAGGCGGACCCGGACAGCAGTCGGCGGGCTACCACGGCTATTGGATCACCGACTTCACGTCCGTCGATCCGCACCTCGGCACCAACCAGGATTTCGCCGACCTCGTCGCCGCCGCGCACCGGCGCGGGATGAAGGTCTATATGGACATCATCATCAACCACACCGCCGATGTGATCCAGTATCGCGAATGCGGCGCCAAGCCCGACTGCGCCTATCGCAGCCGCGCCGACTATCCCTATCAGCGCCGCGGCGGAGTGACGGGTAAGGCGATCAACCCCGGCTTCCAGGGCGACGAGGTGCGGACACCCGACAACTTCGCCCGGCTCACCGATCCCACCTACGCCTACACCCCCTTCGTCCCCGCCGCCGAAAAGGCGGTGAAGGTGCCCGGCTGGCTCAACGATCCGATCTACTACCACAACCGCGGCAACACGACCTTCGCCGACGAATCGAGTACGATGGGCGACTTCAGCGGCCTCGACGACCTGATGACCGAGCATCCGCGCGTCGTCTCTGGGATGATCGACATCTACGGCGACTGGATCGACCGCTACGGCATCGACGGCTTCCGCATCGACACCGCCCGACACGTCAACCCGGAGTTCTGGCAGGCGTTCGTGCCCGCGATGCTCGCCCGCGCCAAGGCGAAGGGCATTCCCAACTTCCACATCTTC
Source organism: Sphingomonas sp. (assembly GCA_046290715.1). Lineage (GTDB taxonomy): Bacteria > Pseudomonadota > Alphaproteobacteria > Sphingomonadales > Sphingomonadaceae > Sphingomonas. The sequence goes on from JBKBTU010000166.1 coordinate 3,899, forward strand.
GGCGAGGTCGCCTACGAAACGCTCGATGTCGGGCTGCTCGCCAAATACACCCAGGTCGACCGCCTGCCCGGCGTGCTCGACTTCGCCACTCGGCAGGCGATCCTGGAGACCGTGACCGGCAAGCAGGAGGTCGGCGCGTGGGACAAACTGACCCTAGGCGACACCTTGTATGCCGGCGGCGCGGCCACCGCGGAGACGCTGCCGACCTTCGTCAGCAACCATGACGCCGGCCGCCTCGCCACCTACATCCGCCGCGCGCTGCCGCAGGCCGACGATGCGGAGGTGCTGGCGCGCGTGACCCTCGCGCATGCGATGCTGCTGACGCTGCGCGGCGTGCCGACCATCTATTCGGGTGACGAGCAGGGCTTCGTCGGCGACGGCAACGACCAGGATGCGCGGGAGGACATGTTCGCGAGCAAGGTCGCATCGTACAACGACAATCGCCTGCTCGGCACGCGGACGACGACAGCGACGGCGCATTTCGGTCGCGACAATCCGCTGTTCCGCGAGATCGCCGCGCTCGCCAGGCTGCGCACTGCCACCCCCGCTCTGACCCGCGGCAGCACCGTCCTGCGCGCGCGTCAGGACACGCCGGGCCTCGTCGCCGTCTCCCGCATCGACCCGGCGACGGGCGCGGAGGTGCTGCTCGCCTTCAACAGTTCCACCGCACCGCTGACGCGGCAGGTGGAGGTCGGGACGGGTGCGGCGACCGCGAACACCCTCGCTGGCTCAGGCTGCGGCACCATCGCCGCGCCGGGCAGCCTCACCGTCACGCTACCGCCGCTCGGCTATGCGGTCTGCGCGCTGAAGGGGACCCGATGACCGAACGTCCTTGGTGGCATGGCGCCACCATCTACCAGATCTATCCGCGCAGCTTCGCCGATTCGAACGGCGACGGCATCGGCGACCTGCCCGGCATCACCGCGCATCTCGACCATGTCGCGCGCCTCGGCGTGGAGGCGATCTGGCTGTCGCCCTTCTTCAGGTCGCCGATGGCGGACTTCGGCTACGACGTATCCGATTATTGCGACGTCGACCCGATCTTCGGCACGCTCGCCGACTTCGACGCGCTCGTCGCGCGGGCCCATGCGCTCGGCCTCAAGGTGATCGTCGATCAGGTCTGGGCGCATACCAGCGACGCGCATCCCTGGTTCGTCGACAGCCGCTCGAGCCGCGACAATCCCCATGCCGATTGGTACGTTTGGCGCGATCCCAAGCCCGACGGCTCGCCGCCCAACAACTGGCAGTCGGTGTTCGGCGGACCGGCCTGGACCTGGGACGCGCGCCGCCGCCAATATTACATGCACAATTTCCTGAAGGAGCAGCCGCAGGTCAACGGCCACCATCCGGCGGTCCAGCAGGCGTTTCTCGACGTCGCGCGCTTCTGGCTGGAGCGTGGGATCGACGGCTTCCGGATCGACGCGATCAACTTCATGATGTTCGATCCCGCGTTCCGCGACAATCCGCCCGCGCCCGAGGACGACGGCATCCCGCGCACGCGTCCGTTCGACTATCAGCTGCACACGTTCAACCAGAGCCACGAGGCGATCCCCGGCTTCCTCGAGCGCATCCGGGCGCTGTTCGACAGCTACGACGCGCGCTTCACCGTCGCGGAGGTCGGGGGGGCGGATAGTGAGCGGGAGATGAAGATGTTCACCGCCGAGGGGCGGCGACTCCATAGTGCCTATGGATTCGACTTTCTCTACGCTCCCGCGCTCAACCCGGCCGTCGTCGCCGAGGCGGTGGCGAAGTGGCCGGAGGCGGACGGCGTCGGCTGGCCGAGCTGGGCGTTCGAGAACCACGATGCGCCGCGCGCGATCTCGCGCTGGACCGCACCCGATCAGGCGGCAGCCTTCGCGCGGATGAAGATGCTGCTGCTCGCCTCGCTGCGCGGCAACATCTTCCTCTATTACGGCGAGGAGCTGGGCCTGACGCAGGTCGAGGTGCCGTTCGAGCAGCTGCGCGATCCCGAGGCGATCGCCAACTGGCCGCGGACGCTGTCGCGCGACGGCGCCCGCACGCCGATGCCGTGGCAGGGCGACGGCGCGAGCCTGGGCTTCACGGACGGTACGCCCTGGCTGCCCGTCGGCCCCGACCATGCCGCGCTCGCGGTCGACCGGCAGGAGCGCGACCCGCATGCGCTGCTGCATTGGACGCGCGACGTGCTCGCCTTGCGCAAGCGTCATCCGGCGTTGCTGACCGGTGACATCCGCGTCGTCGAGGCGG
>JBKBTU010000167.1:0-2082 GCA_046290715.1 Sphingomonas sp.
GAACACCTCAACGGAAACGATCCATTCCGATCGTTTCGGTTTCTTTACCCGTTAGAAAGAGCCGAAAACCGTGGCGGTCGTATAGCTGTGTGCGTGTTGGTAGGACAGAGCGAGCCGGTACGGGCGCGATTGCGCGAGGTTGGCGGAATCTCCGTCCAACGGTAACGGCTCCGATCCCGAGCGATCACTATCAACAATCGTTCCGAGGCAAGGGTCAGGTGTCGCGCCCCTGCTTCGGCTTTCGGATCGACATGGTCGCGACTTGGGGGTTGGCGGTGGGAGCCGAGGCGATGATGCGCTGCCACACCTCGTCTGCGCTGCTCACGATACCCCGTCGCTCGGCCAGTTCCAGGAAGGCGCGCGTGGTCAGTACGTCCGTCGCCATATCCAGACCGGTTTCGCGGACGAAGCGCGGGATCTTGCCGTTCTCGTAGACGATGAGGATGCGGGCATCGCTATGATAGTCCACATAGCTGCCCAGCCACTGCATGATTGCCAATTCGCCGGAATCCTTGGCGCGGGTGGTGGGATCGACGATGCGGGCCTTGGCGAACAGCCTGCCGATCTCCGTCGAAGCAACCAGCACAGGCGCGTTGCTGTCGGGCCTCTGCCCCGCATCGAGCCAGTCCTGTATCGCCTGCGCTCCGGGCTTGGTCATGTCCTGCGTGGCCTCGAACGCGACCATATCGGCCACCACCACCCTTCCCCCGATCTGGTGGAGCAGGTGCAGGGCGTCGGTTTGGGCCAAATGGATCAGCGGACCGGTGTCCGGCACAATCACGTCGGGCCGCTCGATCGGGGTTTCTACCTCGTCCATACGATCCTCTCCATGGCTGAACGGCAGCCACCTCGCCAGTGTCGGCGCTGCGGGGGGGGCGCCTGCCGGGAAGCGAACCTAACCGGGAAGCCGGTCGCGGTCGCCGTCCGCTCAGCGTACCAGAAACTGTTCCACCGCCGCCAACGCCGCCGCCTGCACCGCCTCGGGCGTGCCGCTCGCGTCGATCACGACGTGGCGCTCCGGTGCCGCCGCCGCCTGCGCCAGGAAAGCGGCACGGATGCGCTGGTGGAAGGAGAGGGCGAGGCTCTCGAAGCGGCCTTCGTCGATCGCGGCGTCGCTGAGCCGCTTGCGGCTGCGCGCGAGGCCGATGGCGGGATCGAGATCGAGCACGACGGTGAGATCGGGCCAGAGGTCGTCGACTACCTTCGCATGCAGATCGCGGATCAGGCCGTCGTCCATGCCGCGGCCGGCGCCCTGATAGGCGAGCGTCGAGCCGGCGTAGCGGTCGGAGACGACGATGCGCCCGGCGGCGACGGCGGGACGGATGACGCGGGCGACGTGCTGGACGCGCGCGGCGGTCATCAGCAACAGTTCGGCGCGCGGTTCCCAGGCATCGTCGCTGCCGGCGAGCAGCAGCCCGCGCAACGCCTCGCCCTGCGGCGTGCCGCCCGGTTCGCGGGTGCCGAGCACGTCGCGGCCCTGCGCCGAAAGGCCGGCGACCAGCGCGCGGACGACGCCGCTCTTGCCCGATCCGTCGACGCCCTCGACCGCGATGAATGCGCCCGTCATCCGCTCAGTCCCGCCGCCAGATCTGCGATTTGCAGATGAACCCGCCGATCAGGCAGCCGCGGACGTTCAGCGTATCGGCATCGACCATCGTCACGGTCGATCCGAACGCGCGGCCCATGTCGGGCACGTAGATCTGGCCCGACCAGCGCCCCGTGCCGCTGGCGCGATAGCCGCGCAGCAGCGCGGTACCGATCAGCGGCGGGTAACCCTTGCCCGATACGTCGCTCTTGGCCTTGTCGCTCGCGCGTACCACCCAGCCGCACAGCCGGTCGCCGCAACGGCCGGTCTTCACCGCGACGCTGTTCTTGGGATTGTGCCAGACGCCGAGGATCGCCGCCTGGTGATCGAGGGCGGGCGTGGCGGCGGCAGCGGCGATGGGGAGCAGGGCGGCGAGCACGGCAGCGGAGATGGTCAGCCGCGCTCAGCCGCGCAACTGCTCGTGGTGGCGGATCACCTCGTCGATGATGAAGCGCAGGAACTTCTCGCTGAATTCGGGATCGAGCTCGGCTTCCTCC
>JBKBTU010000167.1:2181-6122 GCA_046290715.1 Sphingomonas sp.
GCCAGCTGGCGCAGGCGCGCGATCTGCCGTTCCTCGCGGCCCGGATCGGCGGCGGGCAGGCCCGAGGTCGCCTTGTGCCGTCCGACCGCCTGCGTCACCTTGAACCGCTCGGCGAGCAGGTGGACGAGCGCGGCATCGATATTGTCGATGCTCTTGCGATATCCCTGCAGCACCTCGTCGCTCATCGCTTGCCCCCTTGATCACGTGCGGTGCCGGCCCGCTCCCCCTCCCGGCCGCCCACATCGTACCTTGATGGGCGGCCGGGAGGGGGAGCGGGCCGGCACCGCAGAACGCGGCAGCGTTCTCGTACGAACTCCCCATGGGGCGTGTCGCGGCTGCGGGCAAGGCTTGCCTTCGCGCCCGCCAGCCGCCACAGCGCGGAGCGAGATGACCGCTACCATCCATCGCCTCGATCGTCCCGAGCCTTCGCTGGAGCCGATGCTCCAACTGGTCGCGGGCGACATGAACGCCGTCAACGCCGTGATCCTCGACCGCATGCAGTCGCAGATCCCGCTGATCCCGGAGCTCGCCGGGCATCTGATCGCGGGCGGCGGCAAGCGGATGCGCCCGATGCTCACCCTCGCGAGCGCCCGGCTGATCGGCTACACGGGGACGCGCCACCACCGCCTGGCTGCGGCGGTGGAATTCATCCACACCGCGACATTGCTCCACGACGACGTCGTCGACGGATCGGACATGCGCCGCGGCAAGCGCGCCGCCAACCTGATCTGGGGCAATCCGGCGAGCGTCCTGGTCGGCGATTTCCTGTTCAGCCGCAGCTTCGAGCTGATGGTCGAGGACGGCAGCCTGAAGGTGCTCAAGATCCTGTCGAACGCGTCGGCGGTGATCGCGGAGGGCGAGGTCAACCAGCTCACCGCGGCGCGGCGCATCGATCTGGGCGAGGATCGCTACCTCGACATCATCAACGCCAAGACCGCGGCGCTGTTCGCCGCCGCCTGCCGGATCAGCGCGGTGGTGGCGGAGCGGAGCGAGGGCGAGGAAGCGGCGCTCGACGCCTATGGGCGCAACCTCGGCATCGCCTTCCAGCTCGTCGACGACGCGATCGACTATGTCTCCGACGCGGGCACGATGGGCAAGGACGCGGGCGACGACTTCCGCGAGGGCAAGATGACGCTGCCGGTCATCCTCGCCTATGCCCGCGGCGATGCCGACGATCGCAAGTTCTGGAAGGACGCGGTCGAGGGGCGGCGCGCGTCCGATGCCGACTTCGCGCATGCCATCGACCTCGTCCGCAAGACGCGCTCGGTCGACGACACGCTCGCCCGCGCGCGCCACTACGGCCAGCGCGCGATCGATGCGATCGGCGGTTTCGCCGGCGGCAAGGCGAAGGACGCGATGGTCGAGGCGGTCGAGTTCGCGGTCGCGCGGGCCTACTGACGCCGGCGTTCCATCGTTGGGCGATCGGGAAAGAAGATTGAATCACGCGGAGGCGCGGAGGACGCAGAGATGGTGCGCCTGCCGCGTCTGCGGCATTCCTTTTCCGGCCGATGGCGAATCGGGAGCGCTGCCGCGCGCGATCCCGCTCCGCATCCTCCGCGCCTCCGCGTGAATCCCCCTTCTGCTCTTCTTCGCCCGTTCAGCAGCCCGCGCAATCGTCCCCTGTCTCGACCTGCAGCGTGGCATGACCGATGTGGAAGCGGTCGTGCAGCATCGTGCGCGCCGAGGCGAGGAAGGCGTCGCCCGGAGGCCCGCCGGGGACGACCAGATGCGCGGTCAGCACCGGCTCGGTGGTCGACATTGGCCAGATATGGAGGTCGTGGACGCGCGCGACGCCGGGCAGCGCCTCTAGGGCGGCGGTGACCGTGTCGTAGTCGAGCCCGCGCGGCACCGCGGCGAGGCTCATCTCGACCGTTTCGTGGAGCAGGCCCCAGGTCTGCCAGAAGATGATCGCCGCGATCACGAGGCTGACCAAGGGATCGATCCAGCCGATCCCCGTCGCCCAGATCGCGATGCCGGCGAGCACGACGCCCGCCGACACCGCGGCATCGCTCAGCATGTGGAGATAGGCGCCGCGGATGTTGATGTCGCCCTTGCGGCCGCGCGCGAACAGCCAGGCGGTGACGGCGTTGACCGCGATCCCCGCACCGGCGACCAGCGAGACGGTGAGGCCGGCGACGACCGGCGGATCGTCGAAACGCTGCACCGCCTCGAGCACGATCGCGCCCAGCGCGACGAGCAGGAACAGCGCGTTGGCGAGCGCGGCGAGGATCGTCGAGCCCTTGAGGCCGTAGGTGAAGCGCTTGGTCGGCGCGCTGCGCGCGAGCGCCGCGCCGCCCCAGGCGACGGCGAGGCCGAGCACGTCCGACAGATTGTGGCCGGCGTCGGCGAGCAGGGCGACCGAGCCCGTCCACAATCCGGTCGTCGCCTCCGCCAGCACATAGGCGACGTTGAGCCCGATGCCGATCGCGAAGGCGCGGTCGAACGAGGCGGGGGCGTGCGAATGCCCGTGACCATGACCGTGCGCATGGCCGTGCCCGTGGTCGTGTCCGTGATGATGATGTCCGCCCACGCGTCCCGCCCGGTGTTGCTGTCGGCCGAGGCCTACCACCGGAGCGGCGGGAGATACTAGGACGCCGCAGGTGACCTTTTCGTCATCTTGGCGGCTGCTCGGCATCCGGCGTCCCGGTAAGGTGAGGCCCCCGCTCTCGTCTCCTCGGCCGCGGAGCCGGGGTGACGGTCGATATGATGTCGGTTCGGCCTTCAGGACTTGCCGAACAGTCCGCCGAGATTGCCGAGGATGCCCCCCAGTCCGCCCCCGAGCCCGCCTTCTCCCGCCTGGCCGCCGAGCAGCGCGCCGAGGTTGCCGAGCGCGCCTTCGCCGCCGAGGTGAGCGAGGATCTGTTGCAGCACGTCCGGCGACAGGCCGGTCGAGTCGGCGGCGCCGGCGACGGTGTCGCCGGGCTGGACGTGCGCCGCGCCCAGCGCCGCGATCGCCGCGCCGAGCTGTTCGGGCGACAGGCCGATCTTGTCCGCGAGGTTGGCGATCGCCGGATTGCCCGCCGCCTGGCCCAGGATGCCGTCCAACAGACCCATTCCGCATCTCCTTCTCTGTGACTGGAAGACGCATAGCAGCGCGCGGGCATCGCGTCGCCGGGCGATCCGCGATAAGGGCGCGGGGCCGTGACCGACCTGCCGATCTTCGCCGTCCTGCCCGACCTCCTCGCCGCGCTGCGCGCGGGTAGCAACGCGGTGCTCGTCGCCCCGCCGGGGGCGGGCAAGACGACCGCGGTGGCGCCGGCGCTGCTGTCCGAGGATTGGTGCACGGGCGAGGTGCTGCTGCTGTCGCCGCGGCGGCTGGCCGCGCGGGCGGCGGCGGAGCGGATGGCGGCGCTGGCGGGGGAGGGCGTCGGCGGCACCTACGGCTATGCGACGCGGATGGACAGCCGGCGCTCGGCGGCGACGCGGGTGACGGTGGTGACGGAGGGCATCTTCGTCGCGCGCATCCAGGCCGATCCCGAACTCGCCGGCGTGTCCGCGGTGCTGTTCGACGAGGTGCACGAGCGCAGCCTCGACGGCGATTTCGGGCTGGCGCTGGCGCTCGACGCGCAGGCCGCGCTGCGGCCGGACCTGAGGCTGGTGGCGATGTCGGCGACGCTGGACGGTGCGCGGTTCGCGGCGCTGATGGATGACGCGCCGGTGATCGAGAGCGAAGGGCGCAGCCATCCGCTCGCGCTGCGCTATCTCGGGCGCAGCGGCGATGCGCGGGTCGAGGACGCGATGGCGCGCGCGATCCGCCGCGCGCTCGGCGAGGAAGCGGGCGGCGTCCTCGCCTTCCTGCCCGGCGTCGGCGAGATCGAGCGGACGGCGGAGCGGCTCGGCGATCTGCCTGCCGAAATCGCGCTGCATCATCTGCACGGCAGCCTCGACCCGGCCGCGCAACGGGCCGCGATCCGCCCGGAGCCGGACGGGCGGCGCAAGCT
>JBKBTU010000168.1:0-6017 GCA_046290715.1 Sphingomonas sp.
CGGCGTGCCGGTGCGCGCGATGGTACGCCCGCGACCGGGCGGATTTGCCTATGACGCGGAGGAACTCGCGCTCGCGTCGGCGGAGGCGGCGGCGCTGCTCGATGCCGGCGTGCAAGGCCTGGTGTTCGGGGCGACGCGGGCAGGGCGGCTCGATGCCGCGGCGTTGCGGACTTGGATCGGCGCCTTGGGTCGGCCGGTGCCGCTGACGCTGCATCGGGCGATCGACGTGACCGACGATCCGGTCGCCGGGGTCGGTGACGCGGTCGGGCTGGGTTTCGATCATATCCTGACCTCGGGCGGCGCCGCTTCGGCACCCGCCGGTGCTGCAACCATCGCGCAGATGGTCGCCGCCGCGGCAGGCCGGTGCACGATCATGGCCGGCGCCGGCGTGGCGCCGGGCAATGCGCGCGCGCTGATCGATGCGACCGGCGTCGTGGCCCTGCACGGATCGGCGAGCGAACCGGCGGGGAACACCGACGAGGATCGCTTCGGCTTCGGTCCCCACCCACGCACAACCAGCGAAAGGCTGGTGCGCAGCCTGCGTCAGGCGATTGACGACAAGTCCAATATAGGACAATTGTAGAGTAAGGTTGAAGTTGGGGTTACAGGGCGGGGGCCTCAGGGGGCGCTGGCGCTGTTCTGCCAACCGTGGCACCGGTTAAGGCCGCGGTAGGCAGAAGAGGGAGTCGACGATGAGTTTCGTGAGCAGGGTGGGGCGGTTTCGCGCCGACAATCCCTCACCGCTCTATCTGCAGCTGCAACAGCTCATCCGCGACGCGATCGGCGGCGAGGTCATCACGCGTGGCGATGCGATTCCCGCCGAACGCGACCTGGCGGTCGACTATGGCGTGTCGCGGATCACCGTGCGCAAGGCGATCGAGGGGCTGGTCGAGGAGGGGCTGCTGACCCGCCGCCGCGGCGCCGGCACGTTCGTCGCCGGGCGCGTCGAGAAGAACTTCAGCAAGCTGTCCTCGTTCACCGAGGACATGATCGCGCGCGGCCGCATGCCGAGCAGCGCCTGGATCTCGCGCGCGGTCGGCACCGTCAGCCCCGAGGAGTCGATGGCGCTCGCGCTGTCGCCGAGCGCGCCGGTGTATCGCTTCCAGCGCCTGCGCTTCGCCGACGAGGTGCCGATGGCGCTGGAACTGTCGACGATCGCCGGCTTCTGCCTGCCGTCGATCGACGCCGTCGACACGTCGCTCTACGCGGCGCTGACCGAGGCGGGGCATCGCCCCGTCCGCGCGCTGCAACGCCTGCGCGCCGTGCCGTTCGGCGGCGATCATGCCCGCATGCTCGGCGTCGATCCCGGCTCGCCCGGGTTGCTGATCGAGCGGCGTGGTTTCCTGCGCGACGGCCGCGCCGTCGAATTCACCCGATCCTATTACCGCGGCGACAGCTACGACTTCGTGGCCGAGCTCGCCGACACCTGATTGACGCCTGGGGGGCCGCGCCTGTGACGACCGAGACGACCACCGATACGCTGATGCGTGCCGAGACGCTGGAGGCGGGGCAGACCGTCGCGCGACTGGTCGAGCGCAACGCGGCGGCGCTCGCCTCGCTCGGCGCGCGGCTGCGTGCATCGCCGCCCGATGTCGTCGTGACCTGCGCGCGCGGCTCGTCCGATCATGCCGCGACCTATGGCAAGTATCTGATCGAGACGATGGTCGGCGTGCCGGTCGCCTCCGCGGCGCCCTCGGTGGTGTCGCTGTTCGATGCCCCGGTCTCGACCCGGCGCGCGCTGTGCATCGCGATCTCGCAATCCGGCCGCAGCCCGGATCTGCTCGCGACGGTCGAGGCGCACGCCAAGGCCGGGGCCGAGGTGGTCGCGCTCGTCAACGACGAGGAATCGCCGCTGGCGACGATGGCGGACACGTTGCTGGCGCTGTGCGCAGGGCCGGAGCGGTCGGTGGCGGCGACCAAGTCGTGCATCGCCGCGATGGCGGGCCTCGCCGCGCTGGTCGCGGCCTGGTCGGGCGATGCGGGCCTCCAGGCGGCGCTCGAGGCGCTGCCGGGGCAGCTGGAACGCGCGGTGGCGCTCGACTGGAGCGCAGGCGTTTCACCGCTGGCGGACGCGCGGCAGATGTTCGTGATCGGGCGCGGCTACGGCTTCGGCGTCGCCCAGGAATGCGCGCTGAAGCTCAAGGAGACCTGCCAGTTGCAGGCCGAACCGTTCAGCGCGGCCGAAGTGCGGCACGGGCCGATGGCGATCGTCGGCGAAGGTTTCCCCGTCCTCGCGCTCGCCACGTCCGACGCGGCCGGCGACGACGTGATGGCGGTGGCCGACCTGTTCGCCGACCGCGGCGCGACGGTGCTCGCGGCGCACGCCGGCGACGACCGCGCGCAGTTGCCCGCGCTCGACGCGCATCCCGCGCTCCAGCCGATCCTGATGCTCGCGAGCTTCTACGGGCTCGCCGAAGCCCTGTCGCGCCGGCGCGGGCTCGACCCCGACCAGCCCCCGCATCTCGCGAAAGTGACGCGGACGCTATGAGCCAGGCCTTTCGTTTCACCAACGGCCACGTCGTCGTCGCCGATGCGGTCTGGCGCGGCGCCGAAATCGTCGTGACCGGCGACCGCATCGCCGCGATCCGGCCGCTCGACGCGCAGGCGCAGGATGCGGTCGACCTCGACGGCGGCTGGGTCATGCCCGGCTTCATCGACACGCAGGTCAACGGCGGCGGCGGCGTGCTGTTCAACGACCGGACCGACGTCGAGGGCGTACGTGCGATCGCCGCGGCGCATGCGCGCTACGGCACCACGGCGCTGCTGCCGACGCTGATCAGCGAATCGCCCGACCGGATCGCGATGGCGCTCGATGCGGTCGACGCAGCGATCGAGGCGGGGGTGCCGGGCGTCGTCGGCGTGCATATCGAGGGGCCGTTCCTCAACGTCGCGCGCAAGGGCATCCACGATCCCGCGCGCTTCCGCCTGCTGGATGCGGCGATGGTCGACCTGCTGGCGCGACCGCGGCGCGGCAAGGTGATGCTGACGCTGGCCCCCGAACTGGCGCAACTCGACGATATCGCGCGGCTGGCGGCGGCGGGCGTGCGCGTCTGCGCCGGTCATACCGAAGTGCCGTATGACGCGGCGCTCGCCGCGTTCGACGCGGGGCTGAGCGGCATCACCCACCTGTTCAACGCGATGCCGCCGATGGTGCAGCGCAGTCCGGGCTTGGTCGGTGCGGCGCTCGACGATCCGCGGCCGTGGTGCGGGCTGATCGTCGACGGCGTCCATGTCGCGCCCGCGGTGCTGCGCATCGCGCTGAGGGCGCGAGGGTTCGAGCGGATGATGCTGGTCACCGATGCGATGTCGTCGGTGGGCGCGGAGACGAAGGACTTCGTGCTGCAAGGCCGGCAGATCCGGGTGCGTGACGGCATCTGCTCCTATGAGGATGGGACACTGGCGGGGTCGGACCTCGACATGGCGGCGGCGGTCGCCAATGCGATGGGCATGCTGGGGCTGGAGCCGGCGGTCGCCGCACGGCTGGCGGCGGGCAATCCGGCGGCGTTCCTGGGGCTCGAGGCGGAGCGGGGAACGCTCGCCGTCGGCTTGCGCGCGGACTGGGTGCAACTGACCGGTGCGATGGCACCGGTGTCGACCTGGATCGGGGGACGACGGGCATGACGATCGACCGGCGGCAGCTCCTCGGCACCGCCGGTGCCGGCCTGACGCTCGGCGTGCCGGGCCTGGCGCGCGCGGCACCCGCCGCCCGCTACGGGGCGCTGCCGATGCCGGCGCCCGGCGATGGCCTTCCGCAACCGCTGCCCGTCGGCGATCCCTCGCGGATCGGCTTCGACCGGGGCTGGCTGTTCCACGAAGGCGACATCCGCGTACCGCCCGCGACGACGCATGAAGAGACGTATTTGCGCGCGAAGGCGGGCAATGCGCGCGGCGCGGCGGCGATCGACTATGACGACAGCGACTGGCAGGCGGTGACGCTGCCGCACGACTGGGCCTCGTTCCAGCCGTTCGTCGAGAGCGCCAATCCGTCGCAGGGCTATCGGCCGCGCGGCATCGGCTGGTACCGGCGCACCTTCCGCCTCGATCCTGCCGCGCGCGGTCAGTATGTAGAGCTGCAGTTCGACGGCATCGCCACCAACGCGACGATCTGGGTCAACGGCAGCGTCGTCGACCACAATTGGTCGGGTTACAACAGCCGCTACCTCGACATCACGCCGTTCGCGCGCTTCGGCGACCAGACCAACGTCGTCGCGATACGCGTCGATGCCGATGCAATGGAGGGCTGGTGGTACGAGGGCGCGGGCCTCTATCGCCACGCCTGGCTGGCGACGCGCGCGCCGGTGGCGATCGCGACCGACGGCGTCCATTGCGATCCCCGGCGCGACGGGAACGGCTGGACGGTGCCGGTGACGGTCACCGCGCGCTCGATCGAGGCGGCGGCGGCCTCGGTCGTCGCGGTGGCGCGGCTGATCGATCCGGACGGGCGTGAGGTCGCGACAGTGCGCTCGGACGCGGTATCGGTGCCGCCGCTCGCCGACGCGGACCTGCACGCGACGATCGCGGTTTCGGCGCCGCGCCTTTGGTCGGTGGAGACGCCGACGCTCTACACGCTCGCGGTCTCGCTCGAGCGCGACGGCCAGGCGGTCGACGCGCGGCGGGTCGAGATCGGCTTCCGGACGATCCGTTTCGATGCCGACAACGGACTGTTCGTCAACGACGCGCCGGTCAAGCTGAAGGGCGTGTGCCTCCACCTCGATCATGCCGGGGTCGGCGTCGCGGTGCCCGATACGCTGCTGCAATGGCGGCTCGAACGGCTGAAGGAACTCGGCTGCAACGCGATCCGCTGCTCGCACAACGCGCCGGCGGCCGAGTTCCTGGCGCTGACCGACCGCATGGGCTTCCTCGTCATGGACGAGAACCGCAACTTCAACCCGGCGCCCGACTATCTGGCGCAGCTCGAATGGCTGGTGCGGCGCGACCGCAACCATCCGAGCGTCATCCTGTGGTCGGTATTCAACGAAGAGCCGATGCAGGGGACGCACGCCGGCGTCGAGATGGTGCGGCGGATGGCGGCGGCAGTGAAGCGGCTCGACGACAGCCGACCGGTGACCGCGGCGATGAACGGCTCGTTCTTCAATCCCGAAAACGTCTCGAGCGTCGTCGATGTCGTCGGCTTCAATTACTATCCGGGCGATTACGAAAAATTCCACGCGCTCAACCCGACCAAGCCGATCACCAGTTCCGAGGACACGAGCGCGTTCATGACGCGCGGCGCCTATACGACCGATGCCAAGGCGCATGTCATCGCGTCGATGGACGAAGAGGCGGCGTCCTGGGGCGCGACGCATCGCAAGGCGTGGGCGGAGATCGCGCGGCGGCGCTTCGTCGCCGGTGGCTTCGTCTGGACCGGCTTCGACTATCACGGCGAGCCGACGCCGCATGCCTGGCCGACGATCTCCAGCTTCTTCGGCATCCTCGACCTCTGCGGCTTCCGCAAGACCGCCTACGACATCCACCGTGCCGGCTGGATCGATGATGCGCCGGTGGTGGGCCTTGCGCCGCATTGGACCTGGCCGGGCCGGGAGGGACAGCCCGTGCCGGTGCTCGTCCTGTCGAATGCCGAGCGGATCGTGCTCAAGCTCAACGGGCGGATCGTCGGCGAGGGCGCGGTCGATCGGCTGATGGGCAACGCCTTCACCGTGCCCTACGCGCCGGGAACGCTGGAGGCGATCGCCTATCGCGGCGGACGCGAGGTCGCGCGCGCGGGGCACGAGACCGCCGGCGCTCCGGTCGCGCTGCGGCTGACCCCGGCACGGCGCGCGATGGCGGGCGACGGAGTCGATGCGCAGCCGGTGACCGTCGACGCCATCGATGCGCGCGGCCGGCACGTGCCGACCGCGAACCTGCCGGTTCGCTTCGCGATCGACGGTGCGGCGATCATCGGGCTCGGCAATGGCGATCCCAACAGCCATGAGGCGGAGAAGGGCGACGCGCGCTCGCTGTTCAACGGGCTGGCGCAGGCGATCGTGCAGGCGGATGCCGCGCCGCGCGGCCGAATC
>JBKBTU010000016.1:0-8283 GCA_046290715.1 Sphingomonas sp.
GCGACGCCGGGGCAGGGGGGTGAGGTGGCCTCGCTCTTCGCACAGCCGATCGGCCGGCCCGCGACCCCGCCGTTCGCGTTGGCGCCGGGCGAGGAGCGGCGGTCGGCACGTCGTCGCCCTGGCCGACCGGCTTGTAATGGTCGCGGATCGCGTCGGCGACCTCTCGGGGCTCGCCCTGCGCGGCGGCGTAATAGCCGCCCATCAGGCCCTGGAGCTCAGGGAATTCGCCGACCATGCCGGTGACGAGGTCCGCCTTGGCGAGGCGCGCGGCGCGTTCGGCCATGTCGGCGAGGGTCATCCCCTCTCCCGCCGGGAGAGGGAGGGGCCCGCCCGGCGCAGCCGGGTGGGAGGGTGAGGGTGACGTAACCGGCGTCTCGCCCCCACCCTCGCCCCGCGGCGCTGGCGCGCCTTGCCCCTCTCCCAATGGGAGAGGGGAAATGATCCCTTCCTCGACCAGCCACCGCGCCAGCTTCGCGACGCGGTCGACCTTGTCGGCGACCGTGCCGAGCTTTTCGTGAAAGACGATGTTCGAAAGCTTTACCGCCTGCTCTTCGAGCCGCGTCTTGAGATCGGTCTCGTAGAAGAAGCGCGCGTCGGACAGACGCGCGGCGAGCACCTTGCGGTTGCCCTCGACGATCTTGGCGCCACCGTCGGTCGCCTCGATATTGGCGGTGCAGACGAAGGCATTCGCTAAAGAACCCGACGCGTCGCGGCAGACGAAATACTTCTGGTTCACCCGCGCGGTGAGCTGGATGACCTCAGGCGGCACGCTGAGGAAGTCGGCGTCGAAGCGCCCGAGCAGCGGCACCGGCCATTCGGTGAGGCCGGCGTTCTCGTTCACCAGCCCCTCGTCCTCGACGAGGGTCAGGCCGGCCTCCGCCGCGAGCGCGGTCGCTTGGGTACGGATCAGCGCGCGGCGCTCGTCCTGGTCGACGATGACGTGGCAGGCGCGCAGCTTCTCGACATAGTCCGCCGCCGAGCCGATGGTGATCGGACCGGGGTGGTGGAAGCGGTGGCCGTAGGTCGCATAGCCCGACGCGACGCCGGCGACCTCCACGTCGACCAGTTCCTCGCCGAACAGCGCGACGATGCCGTGCAGCGGGCGCACCCAGCGCAAGGATTCGGTCGAGGCCGAGGCGGCGCCCCAGCGCATCGACTTGGGCCATGGGAAGGCACGGATGATCGCCGGGATCGCGTCCGCCAGGACAGCGGTGGTGGCCCGGCCGGGCTTCTCGGTCACCGCATAGAAGACGCCGTCGCGCTCCGTCAGCTGCTCGCGGGCGAGGCCGGTCTTGCGCAGGAACCCCTCGAGCGCCTGTGGCGGCGCGCTGGTCTTGGGCCCCTTGAGTTCTTCACTGACCGCCTGCGTCTCGGCCGGCAGGTCGCGCGCGATGAGCGCGAGGCGGCGCGGGGTGGCGTAGGTCACCGTCTCGGTCGCGGCGAGCCCGGCCCTGGCGAGTTCCGCGGCGAACAGGCGGGCGAGGTCGTCCCCCGCCTTGTCCTGCATGCGCGCGGGGATCTCTTCGGAGCGGAGTTCGAGGAGGAAGTCGGTCATTGGACGACGCTGGTGAAGAGAAAAGAATAATGCTCACGCGAAGACGCGGAGACGCGGAGAAGACGATGAGGTTTCAACGACCGCGCGTGCAGCGAGCGGTCGGAATCGCGCCGCAGGCGTTTCGAATTACCGAAAGACGGAACAGGACGGAGACGAATGCCTCCCCTCTTCTTCTCCGCGTCTCCGCGTCTCCGCGTGAACACACCGTCTTCGAAGGGACGTAGAAACATCACGCCGCCCACCCGTTCTTTTCCATCCAGGCACCGCAGGCGCCCTTGGCGAGATCGCGGACACGGCCGATATAGGCCTGGCGTTCGGCGACCGAGATGACGCCGCGCGCCTGGAGCAGGTTGAAGGTGTGGCTGGCCTTGATCGCCTGTTCGTAGGCGGGGATCGGCAGACCGGCGGCAAGGCTGTTCTCGCACTCGGCCGCCGCCTTGCGGAACGCGTCGAACAGGGTCGCGGTGTCGGCGACCTCGAAGTTCCACGTCGACATCTGCTTCTCGTTTTCGAGGAAGACGTCGCCATAGGTGACGCCCGCATCGTTGAACGCGAGGTCGTAGACGTTGTCCTTATCCTGGATGTACATCGCCAGCCGCTCGAGCCCGTAGGTGAGCTCGCCCGCGACCGGCTTCATGTCGAAGCCGCCCATCTGCTGGAAATAGGTGAACTGGGTCACCTCCATCCCGTCGCACCACACTTCCCAGCCAAGCCCCCAAGCGCCGAGCGTCGGCGATTCCCAATCGTCCTCGACGAAGCGGATGTCGTGGGTGGTCATGTCGACGCCGATCGCCGCGAGGCTGCCGAGGTACAGGTCCTGGAGGTCGGGCGGGCTCGGCTTCAGGATGACCTGATACTGGTAATAATGCTGCAGCCGATTGGGATTCTCGCCGTAGCGGCCGTCGGTCGGCCGGCGGCAGGGCTGGACGAAGGCGGCGTTCCACGCCTGCGGTCCCAGCGCGCGCAGCGTCGTCGCGGGGTGGAAGGTGCCTGCGCCCATTTCCATGTCGTAGGGCTGAAGGATCACGCAACCCTTGTCGCTCCAGTAATCGTGGAGCGTCAGGATCATCTTTTGGAAGGAAAGCGGAGTGGCGGCCATCGGCAGCGGCTTTGGCCGATGAGGCCGCGTCTAGCAAGTGGTGCGCTGCGGCATTAGCTAGGGCGCGGCCTTATCGATGGATACCTTCCCCGCATGATCCGAAAGCTTGGCGCCGCCCTCTCCGCGGTCGCGCTCACCCTCGCCCTGCCCGCCTGCGGCCAGCAACCCGCCAAGACCTCCGCGCGGCCGCGTGCCGCGAACGACGCCGATCCGGCGCTGTGGGTGGTGAAGGACAAGGACACGACGATCTACCTGTTCGGGACGATCCACGTCCTGAAGCCGGGCCTCAGCTGGTTCGACGAGGCGGTGAAGGCGGCATTCGACCGGTCGGACGAGGTCAAGCTCGAGATCGTCATGCCCGACCCCGCGACGATGCAGGGGCTGGTGCAGGCGACCGGCGTCGCGCCGGCGGGGACGCCGCCGCTGACCGAGCGGCTGCCCGCGGACAAGCGCGCGGCGTTCACCAAGGCGGTGACCGACCTCGGCCTGCCCGCCAACGCGCTCGACCGCTTCAAGCCGTGGCTCGCGGCGACGCAGCTGTCGGTCGCGCCGCTCTCCAAGCTCGGCTACGACAGCACCAACGGACCGGAAGAGGTGATCACCGCCGCGGCGAAACAGGCGAAGAAGCCGCTCACCGGGCTCGAGACGCCCGAGCAGCAATTGGGCTTCTTCGGCAGCCTGTCGGACCAGGCGCAGCTCCAGTTCCTCGAGAGCACGGTGGACGAGCTGCCCAAGCTGAACGAGCAGATGGCCTCCATGGTCGACGAATGGGCGCGCGGTGACCCCGACGCGCTGGCGCGCGAGATGAACGACGAGCTGAAGAGCTCGCCCGAGGTCGCCAAGGTGCTGCTGACCGACCGCAACGCGCGCTGGGCGCAGTGGATCAAGGGCCGGATGGCCCGGCCGGGCACGGTGTTCATCGCGGTGGGTGCGGGGCATCTGGCGGGACCGGATTCGGTGCAGGCCAAGCTCGCCAAGCTGGGCGTGAAGGCGGAGCGGGTGAAGTATTGAGTTCGTCGCGCCCACCTTCACCCCTTCGGCGCTGACGCCTCTCCCCCTCTCCCGCCGGGCGCATCGGGGTGATCAGGCCCCCGGCCTGACCTGAACCGTCCGGGGGACGGTTCACCCGATGCGGGGACAAGACGGCGAAGCCGGCGCGGGGTGAGGGTGGGTGCGGCCCGGTTGCTTTTTCGCACCCATCCCGCTATGCGCGCCGCCTTCCGGCCTTGGTCATCCCTGGAGGCGAGGCTGCGGAAAGACACTTTAGCACGTTTCGGAAGGTTTTCTGCATGAGCGACACCATTACGCTCGCAGCCGAGACGCGCGACCGGGTTGGCAAGGGAGCCTCCCGGGCGCTGCGTCGTGACGGCCGCGTCCCCGCCGTGATCTACGGCCAGAACAAGGAACCCACCTCGGTCCATCTCGAGGAAAAGGCGCTGGTGAAGGCGCTGATGACGGGTCACTTCATGAATTCGGTCATCATGGTCGGCGGCGAGCGCACCCTGCCCAAGGACGTCGCGTTCCACCCGGTCACCGATCGTCCGGTCCACGTCGACTTCCTGCGCATCGGTGAGCACACCACCGTCACCGTCGCGGTGCCGGTCGTGTTCGCGGACGAGGACGAGTGCCGCGGCATCAAGCAGGGCGGCGTGCTCAACATCACCCGCCACGAGATTGAGCTGGTCGTCGACGCGGCCGACATCCCGTCGGAGATCACGATCTCGCTGAAGGGCCGCGAGATCGGCGATTCGATCCACATCAGCGACGTGGCGCTGCCGAACGGCGCGACCCCGGCGATCGAGGACCGCGACTTCGCGATCGCGACGATCGTGCCGCCGACGGTGCCGACCGCCGCCGACGAGGCGCTCGAGGCCGAGGTCGCCGAGACGCAGGCTGCCGAAGCCGCCGAGAGCGACGAGGATTCGGCCGAGGGCTGATCCCGGTCGATCCGGCGTCGGACAAGGGGCAGGGTGGCGACAAGCTCCCCTGCCCTTTTTGTTGGGTCGTCTCCCACCCTCGTCATCCCGGCGCACGCCGGGATCCATGGATGCGGGGCACCGATGGGACTCGATCCGCAAGCCGATCGGGTCCATGGATCCCGGCCTTCGCCGGGATGACGAGTAGGAAAGACACCGCGCCATGCAGATCTGGGCCGGGCTCGGCAATCCGGGACCGCAATATGCGATGCACCGGCACAACGTCGGGTTCATGGCGGTCGACCTGATCGCCGACATGCACGGCTTCGGGCCGGTCAGGAAGCAGTTCCAGGGCTGGACGCAGGAAGGCCGGATCGGCAGCGACAAGGTGTTGCTGCTCAAACCCGCCACCTTCATGAACGACAGCGGCCGCGCGATCGGCGAGGCGCTGCGCTTCTACAAATTGGGACCGGACGCGCTCACCGTGTTCCACGACGAGCTCGACCTCGCCGCCTTCAAGGTCAAGGTGAAGCGCGGCGGCGGCACCGCGGGGCATAACGGCCTGCGCTCGACCGACCAGCATCTGGGGCCGGACTTCCGCCGCGTGCGGATCGGCATCGGCCATCCGGGACACAAGGACCGCGTCACCGGCCACGTCCTCGGCAATTTCGCCAAGGCGGAACTCGACGACCTCGCCGACATGCTCGGCGCGATCGGGGTGGAGGCGCCGTGGCTCGCGGCGGGCGACGACGTCCGCTTCATGAACGACGTCGCGATGAGGCTGGCACAATGACGATCCGCACGCTGTTCGCAACCCGCTTCTACGAGGACGACCTCGGCGACGCAGGGCTGCTCGAGGAACTGGAGGAGGCATGCCGCGACCTCGCGCGCGAGGATCGCGCCGGCGTCGCCTGGTCGAAGGCGCATGGCTATCGCGGCTATACCTCCTACGCCTCGCTCAACGACCTGCCGGCACGCGATCCGCGCTTCGCCGATCTCGTCCGGCTGCTGAACAAGCATGTCGCGCGCTTCGCCGAGGCGTGCGCCTTCGACCTCGGCGGCCGGCGGCTGAAGCTCGACAGCCTGTGGGTCAACGTCCTCAAGCCCGGCGGCGCGCACTCGGGGCATATCCACCCGCACAGCGCGGTGAGCGGCACGATCTACGTCGCGACACCGCCGGGCGCGGGCGCGCTCAAGCTGGAGGACCCGCGCCTGCCGCTGATGATGGCGGCACCGACGCGGCGCGCGGACGCCGACGACAGCCACGCGACCTTCGTCTATGCCGAGCCCCGGCCGGGCAGCGTCTTCCTGTGGGAAAGCTGGCTGCGCCACGAGGTCGTCCCCAACGCCGCCAAGGGCGAGCGGATCAGCATCAGCTTCAACTATCGCTGATCCGCCGCACTCCGGCCGCAATCCCTGCGCACGCTGGGACGACGGCGGCGGAGGCGACGCGATGCGGTTGGCGATGATGATGGCGCTTCAGGTCGCAGGGCCGCCGGTGCCGCCCGAACTTCGCCCCGCGAAGCCCGCGACCGCCGCAGTGCCGTGCGGCGAGCCGGATGCGGCGGGCGACGTCGTCGTCTGCGGCCGCGACCGCAACGCCGATCGCCTGCGGCCGGTCGACCCCGATCGCTATGCCGAACGGCCGATCCGCGCGGCGACCCGCATCGGCAAGGTCGGCGTCTCCGCGCAGGCCGAACAGGGTACGCTGCCGAACGGCCAGAGCGCGCCGCGCGCGATGCTGCATTTCAAGCTGCCGTTCTAAGTCGGCGTCAAGCGGTAGCCCTCACCCTCACCCTCACCCTTCCGCGGCTGCGCCGCTCCCTCCCTCTCCCGGCGGGAGAGGGAAAAGCCGCCGAAGGCGGCGCAGGGTGAGGGTGAGCGCCGCGCGATCCGCGGCGATCCCCCGCAAGCGGCCGTTCACATCTCACCGCTAAGACGACCCCATGCGCATCACCCCACGCCAGATCGGCCTTGCCGCCGTCGTCCTGCTCGCCCCCGGCGGCTTTCTGCTCGGGGCCACGCTGGTCGCCGATCACTATCGCAAGCGTCGGGCGCAAGCCCCGGAAACTCCACGCGAACCCTGACTCGTTTCCTGAACGGAACGTTGTTTCAGGTTCATGCAACCCACCGTAGTGACCGACGTTAGTCCGACACGTTGTTCAAAGGACGGGAGAAAGATCATGCGTAAGTTGATGCTGGCGATGGGTTGTGCGGCGATGGTGGTGCCGGCGACGATGGTGGTGCCGGTCTCGCAGGCCGGTGCGCAGCGCTACAAGTATCGCGAATGGCGCGACAACCGCGGTCGCCTGCGCTGCCGCAAGCCGGACGGCACCACCGGCGCGGTGGTCGGCGCGGTCGGCGGTGCGCTGCTCGGTCGCACGATCGACACCCGCGGCGACCGCACGCTCGGTACGCTCGGCGGCGCGGTCGCCGGTGGTCTGCTCGGCCGCGAGGTCGAGCGCAGCGGGCAGCGTCGCTGCCGCTAATCCCCGCAATCGGGTAAGCAAGGGCGTCGCGAGGCAACTCGCGGCGCCCTTGTCGCGTATGTACCGCCGCAACGATCAGGAGACGACCCATGGTGACGCGCAGCGCTTCGGCGAGCTACGAAGGCCTCGGCAAGGAAGGCAAGGGCCAGATCACGACCCAGTCGGGCGTGCTGCAGGGCAGCCCCTACGGGTTCGGCACGCGGTTCGAGGACGGTCCCGGCACCAATCCCGAGGAGCTGATCGCCGCCGCCCACGCGGGCTGCTTCACGATGGCGCTCGCCTTCGCGCTCGCCGGCGCGGGGCATCAGCAGGGCGATCTCAAGACCAGCGCCAAGGTGACGCTGGACAAGGACGGCGACGGCTTCACGATCACCCGCTCGGCATTGACGCTCACCGGCCATGTCGAGGGGCTCGACGAAGCCGAATTCAAGCGGATCGCCGACGAGGCGAAGGCGGGCTGCCCCGTCTCCAAGGTGTTGAACTGCGACATCACGCTGGAGACGACGTACGGGTGAGCCTGTCGTGGCGATGAACCGCAGGTAGTTTGCGGTTCACGCAACCGGCGGCGGGCGCTGCCGGTTGTATGCTCATCTGGATCAAGGGAGCATCATCCATGCGTATCGCCATCCTCTCCGCCGCGCTGGCGGCGACCGCCTTCGCCAGCGTGCCGGCCACGGCCCAGGACACCCGCCGCGACGCGAACCGCGAATATCGCGACGACGTGCGCGACGCCCGACGCGACTATCGCCGCGACCTGCGTGACGCCGATTCGCGCCGCGACGTCCGCGACGCACGCCGCGAATATCGCGACAACGTCCGCGACGCGCAGCGCGACCGCCGCGACGATCTGCGCGACATCCGGCAGGATCGGCGCGACGATTGGCGCCAGTGGCGCAACTACGACTACAATCGGCTGCCCCGCGGCCAGCGCGGCTATTATGCCGAGAATTACTATCGCGATGGCCGCTATTACCAGCCGCGCCGGCTCGGGCGGAACGACCGCATCTATCGCGGCGGCAACGGCCGCTATTACTGCCGCCGCAACGACGGCACGACCGGCCTGATCGTCGGCGGCCTCGCCGGCGGTGCGCTCGGCAACATCATCGCCGGTGGCGGTTCGCGGCTGCTGGGGTCGCTGATCGGCGCGGGCGGCGGTGCGCTGCTCGGCCAGTCGATCGACCGCGGCCAGGTCGTCTGCCGCTAAGCGGAACGCGGGGGTCCGGC
>JBKBTU010000016.1:8305-21526 GCA_046290715.1 Sphingomonas sp.
GTCAGAAGATGCCGCCGCCCAGGCTGAGGCGGACCGCGAAGATCACGATCAGCACGAGGTTGAGGTTGCGCCCGCCGTTGGACGACGACAGCGCGCCCACCGCCGCACCGACGATCCCGATCGGGATCACCAGCCAGTTCATCCAGCCGAGCAGCGGCACGAACGCGACGAGCCCGAGCACCAGGGTGACGAGGCCGATCGCGATGGAAAGGACGTTGAGCATGGTCCCAACATGGTCGCTCGCGCCCCGCGCGACAAGGCGATCGTCCCGCGCGGGGACAGGGGCGCGCCCGTCAGGCTTTGCTTAACCATAAAGTCCGATGGCCCCTTAACGGGCGCTGCGGCATGTCTCGGCGGTGTCCGCGAATCGTGCCCTTCTCCTGCTGCCCGCCCTTCTCGCGGTCGCTGCCTGCGGCAAGCCGCCGGCCGCCCAGCAGGACCTCGACAGCCTCGACAAGGAGCTGACCGCCGACGCATCGGGCAATGCGCGCGATCCGGCGCTGACCGCCGCGCTGCACGACCAGATCATGGTCGACCCGGCGCTGACGCAGAGCGCCAACACCAACGTCGTACGGCCGCCGAGCCGCCCCGACCCGTTGTCGGCACCGGTCGACCCCGTCGCGCCGCGTCCCGCGACCGTCGCCGCGGCGGAGGTCAAGGCGCTGCCGGCTGCGACGTCGGACTGCCCCGCCTGCCGCAAGGCGGACGGCGCGCTGACGCTGGGCGAACTCGCCGCACGGCAGACGCCGACGGCTGGCGACTGCACCAGGACCCTCTCCTATTCGGCGCGCTGGGCGAACCGCCTGCCGCCCGAGCTGCCGCTGTTTCCCGATGCACGCGTACGCGAGGCGGCGGGCAGCGACGCCTGCGGCCTGCGCGTCGTCAGTTTCGCCAGCGGCGCGCCGGTCGCGACGGTGCTCGGCTGGTACAACGCCCGTGCCGCGCGCGCCGGCTATTCCGCCGAGCATCAGGCATCCGGCGACCGCCACGTCCTCGGCGGCACCCGCGGCGATGCGGCCTATGTCGTCTATGCGACCCCCGCCGCGTCCGGCGGCAGCGAGATCGACCTGCTCGTCCGCTGACGCCGCACGTCGGACGCCGCGCTTGCCAAAGCGGCCGGCCGCCCCATATTGTGCAGCGCAGCATGAGACGGTCGACGGCGATGGCGCCGCCCCTCGCCCCCGGCTGAAGGAGTGCGCATGCGACGCCTGTCCGATACCATCGACCGCCTGGTCGCCGCGCGCGCGCGCCTCGCCACCAGCGCGGAGGTCGCCGAAGACCGGCTGACCGACCTCACCGCGTTCGGCCACGATCCGGGGAATCTGCGCGCCCGCCTCTACGTGCCGGCGACGTTGGCGGAGCGGCCCGCGCTGGTCGTCGTGCTGCACGGCTGCACGCAGACCGCGGCAGGCTATGACGCAGGATCGGGCTGGTCGCGACTCGCCGACGAGCGGGGCTTCGTGCTGCTGTTTCCCGAACAGCGCCGCGCGAACAACCCGAACCTGTGCTTCAACTGGTTCGCTCCCGACGACTTCGGCCGCGACCGGGGCGAAGCGGCATCGATCCGCGCGATGATCGCCGTAACGATGCGCGCGCACGACGTCGATCCGGCGCGCGTCTTCGTCACCGGCCTGTCCGCTGGCGGGGCTATGGCCGCGGTGATGCTCGCGGCCTATCCCGAACTGTTCGCCGGCGGCGCGATCATCGGCGGGCTGCCCTATGGCACCGCGAGCGGCGTGGTGCAGGCGCTCGACCGGATGCGCGGCCACGACCTGCCAGACGCGGCCGCCCTCGCCCGCATCGCGCGCGGCGCGTCGCAGCACGCCGGCCGCTGGCCGACGCTGTCGCTGTGGCACGGCGGCGCGGATGCGACCGTCCACCCGGACAATGCCGAGGCCTTGCTCGCCCAGTGGCTGGGGCTGCACGGCATCGATCCCGCCCCGGCGGAGCGCGACACCGTCGGCGATCACGCCCACCGCATCTGGCGCGACGCAGCGGGTCGTGCGGTGATCGAGGACCACCGCATCCGCGGCATGGGCCACGGCACCCCGATCGCCGCGAGCGGGCCGGAAGCCTGCGGTGCGAGCGGCGCCTACATGCTCGACGTCGGCCTCTCCTCTACCCGCCGCATCGCGGCCTTCTGGGGTCTTGCACCGGGGATCGCCGCGACGGAGGGACACGCGCGTCCGGTGCCGGCCCCTCCCCCGCCGAACGCGGCCGGGTCCGGGGCCGGCGGGATCGGCGCGGTTATCGACGACGCCCTCCGCGCGGCCGGGCTGCTGCGGTAGGTGATGGGCCTGCCCTCCCCCGGACAGGGAGAGGAAGACAGAGCCCGCGCCGTTCGCGCGCATCACAGCCGCCACCGGCGCGCATTCCCCTTGTCGCCGACTTGCGGTAGGGCGACGCCATGCCCCTTCTTTTCGTCATGGCCGGCGGTGCCCTCGGGTCCGGCGCCCGCTACCTGACCGGCCGCGCGGCATCCGCGCTGCTCGGTCCCGACCTTCCCTACGGCACGCTCGCGGTCAACCTGATCGGCGGCCTGCTGATGGGCCTGCTCGCTGGCGCGCTCGCCCGTGCCGGCGGCGGCGAGGCGTGGCGGCTGTTCGTCGGCGTCGGCGTGCTCGGCGGCTTCACCACCTTCTCCTCGTTCAGCCTGGAGGTCGCCACCATGATCGAGCGCGGCGCGACCGGCCTCGCGCTCGGCTACGTGCTGCTGTCGGTGATCGGCGCGGTGTTCGCGCTGTTCGCCGGACTGTGGCTGGCACGCACGGGAGCGGCGGCATGAGCGAGACGCCCGGCATCCGCCAGTTCGCGGTCGGCTACGACGACGACGGCATCCGCCTCGACCGCTGGTTCAAGCGGCACCTGCCCGACACCAGCTTCACCACCGTCGCCAAATGGGCGCGGACCGGCCAGCTTCGCGTCGACGGCGCGCGCGCGACGCCCGGCGACCGGATCAAGGCGGGCCAGACGCTGCGCGTACCGCCGCCCGAGCCCGAGGTGAAGGACGATGCCGCGCGCCCGAAGCGCGAGCGCGCGCCGCTGTCGTACGACCAGATCGCCTTCGCGCGCGAGATGGTGATCCACAAGGACCTCCAGGCACTCGTCCTCAACAAGCCCCCCGGCCTCGCGACGCAGGGCGGGACAAAGACGGCCGAGCATGTCGACGGCCTGCTCGACGCGCTGCAATATGACGCGGAGGGGCGGCCCAAGCTCGTCCACCGGCTCGACAAGGATACCTCGGGCGCGCTGCTGGTGGCACGGACCAGCCGTGCCGCCGCATTCTTCGCCAAGGCCTTTTCCGGCCGCACCGCGCGCAAGGTCTATTGGGCGCTGGTCGTCGGCGTCCCCTCGATCGACGACGGCATGGTCGACCTGCCGATCGCCAAGCAGCCGGGCACCGGGGGCGAGAAGATGCACGTCGACGAGGAGAACGGGCAGCCCGCGCGCAGC
The DNA here is from genome assembly GCA_046290715.1 of Sphingomonas sp. Lineage (GTDB taxonomy): Bacteria > Pseudomonadota > Alphaproteobacteria > Sphingomonadales > Sphingomonadaceae > Sphingomonas. The sequence goes on from JBKBTU010000016.1 coordinate 11,759, forward strand.
CGCTATCGCGTCATCGAGCGGGCCGGCAACCGTTGCGCCTGGGTCGAGCTGCAACCCTTCACCGGCCGCACCCACCAGCTGCGCGTCCACATGGCGGCGATCGGCCATCCGATCGTCGGCGACGGCAAGTACGGCGGCGCGGCGGCGTTCCTGACCGGCGGGATCAGCCGCAAGATGCACCTCCACGCCCGCCGCATCCGCGTCGACCACCCCGACGGCGGCAGCATCGACGAGACCGCCAGCCTGCCGACGCACTTCGCCGAAAGCCTCGCCAGCCTCGGCTTCGAGGAGGCGCAGGGCGACGCGCTGCCGCTCGAGGAACCGAAGAAGGGTCCGCCCCCCAAGGCGGTGCTCAAGCAGCGCGCCAAGGCGCACGCCAAGTCGGTCCGCAAGGAGAATCGCGGCGAACGCAGGCGCCGCGGCGGGCCGGACGGGGGCAGGGGCGGCCGGAAGGCCTGATGCATCCCAAGCCGGCGTTCCGCTCCGATGCAACGCAGGCCGACCTGCTCGCCAGGGCGGAGCGGACCGGCTTCGCGCATATCTTCGCCGCGACGCCCGCCGGCCCGATGGTCGTGCATGCGCCGGTGACGCTTCATGGCGCGGCGCTGCGTTTCCACGTCGCGCGCGCCAATCGCATCGCACCGCACCTCGACGGCGCCCCGGTGTTGCTCAGCCTCGCCGAGACCGTCGGCTATGTCAGCCCGAACTGGTATGTCGCGCCGGGCAACCAGGTGCCGACGTGGAATCACGTAACGATCGAATGCGACGGCATCGCCCATGCGATCGACGAGGCAGCGCTGACCGAACAGCTCGACCGCCTGGCCGCCGTGCACGAACCGCGCGAGAACCCGTGGACACGCGCCAAGATGGACGCAGGGATCTTCGCCCGCATGCTCGCCGGCATCCACGGTTTCGAGGTTCCGGTAACGGCGGTGCGGGACACCACCAAGCTCAGCCAGAACAAGCCTGCCGCCGACCGCGCCGGCGTCATCGCCGGCTTGCGCCGCGCTGGCAACACCGCGCTCGCCGATCGCATGGCCGCACGATGACGCCGCTCGCCTGGCCCGACCTGACCGGGCGGCCCCGTCCGCAGGCGGATGCGACGATCGCTTATGGTGACGCGTCGCTGCAACGAGTCGATCTGTGGCGGCCGGCGGGTGACGGGCCGCATCCGGTGGCGGTGATGGTGCACGGCGGCTGCTGGCAGTCCGCCATCGCCGACCGGCGGCTGATGGACTGGGTCGCCGCCGACCTCCGCGCGCACGGCATCGCGGTGTGGAACGTCGACTATCGCGGCGTCGACCGCGACGGCGGCGGCTATCCCGGCACCTTCCGCGACGTCGCCGCCGCCGCGGATGCCCTGCGCGACCACGGCGCCGGCCTGGACCTGTCGCGGATCGTCGCGGTCGGCCATTCGGCGGGAGGCCACCTCGCGCTGTGGCTCGCGGCGCGCCACCGGCTGCCGCCATCGAGCCCGCTCCACGCCGCCGATCCGCTGCGCATCGACCATGTCGTCAGTCTGGGCGGCCTGCCCGACCTCGAGGCGGTCGCGGCGAGTCCCGACAACGGCTGCGGCACCGACGTGATCGCGCGGCTGGTCGATCCGGCGCGGCCCGAGCCGTTCGCCGACACCTCCATTCCCCCCCTGCTGCCGCTCGGCGTGCCGCAGGACTGCATCAACGGCCGCGAGGATCGCATCGTGCCCTATCGCTTCGCCACCGACTATGTCGCGCAGGCCGCCGCCGCCGGCGACGCGGTCCACCTGCACACCGTCGCCGAGACCGGCCATGTCGAGCTGATCGCGCCCGAGACGCCCGCCTGGGGCGTCGCCCGCCGCAGAATCGCCGCCGCGCTGGGGATCGACCTGCCATGACCACGCTCGAAGAGGCCCAGGCGCTCGACCGCGCCGATCCCCTCGCCCATTTCCGCGATTCCTTTGCACTGCCCGATGGCGTCATCTACCTCGACGGCAATTCGCTGGGCCCCCTGCCCCGCACCGTCGCGCCCGCGCTCGCCGACGCGGCGACCCGGCAATGGGGCGAGCGGCTGATCCGCAGCTGGAACGAAGGCTGGATCGACGCGCCGCAGCGGCTCGGCGCACGCATCGCGCCGCTGATCGGCGCCGCGCCGCATGAGGTGATCGTCGGCGACACCACGTCGACGCACCTCTTCAAGGCTCTGGTCGCCGCATTGCGCCGCGATCCAGCCCGGCGCACGATCGTCAGCGAGGCAGGCAATTTCCCGACCGACCTCCACATCGCCGAGGGCGCGGTCGGCTGCGTGCCCGGCGCACGGCTCCACGTCGTGGCGCGGGACGACCTCGCCGACGCGCTCGGCGACGACACCGCCGTCCTCCTCCTCACCCACGTCCATTACAAGACCGCCGAGCGCTACGACCTCGCCGCCTGGACTCAGCGCGCGCAGGCCGCCGGTGCGCTGATGCTGTGGGACTTCAGCCACAGCGTCGGCGCCGTCCCGATCGACGTGACCGCCGCGGGCGTCGACCTCGCGGTCGGCTGCACCTACAAATACCTCAACGGCGGCCCCGGCGCCCCGGCCTTCCTCTACGTCGCGGAACGCTGGCAGGCGGCGCTCGCCAATCCAGTGAGCGGCTGGATGGGGCATGCCGAGCCCTTCGCCTTCCAGGACGGCTATCGCCCCGCCGATGGGATGAAGCGCTGGCTGGTCGGCACGCCGCCGATCCTCGGGATGGCGAGCCTGGAGGCAGCGCTGGCGATCTGGGACGCGATCGACATGGCGGCGATCGTCGTGAAGAGCGCCGCGCTGTTCGCCATCCTCGCAGAGGCGGGCGCGGCGGCCGGCCTCGCCTGCGTCACGCCCGCCGATCCGGCGCAGCGCGGCAGCCACATCAGCTTCCGCCACCCGCACGCCTATGAGGTGACGCAGGCGCTGATCGCCCGGGGCGTGATCGGCGATTTCCGCGCACCCGACGTGATCCGGCTAGGCCTGACGCCGCTCTACCTCAGCCACGCGGACGTCTGGCACGCCGGCGAGCATCTGCGCCACGTGATCGCCACCGACGCCTGGCGCGACCCTGCGTTCGCGACGCGCAACGCGGTCACTTAGGCGACGCGCCGCCTTCGCGTCCCCCGCTGCCTCAATCGTGCAGCAGCGGCAGGTCGAGGTCGCGCAGGTTGATCGTCAGCTGCAGCGTCAGCGCATGGTCCATCTGCGCGCGCGCGCCGCTGCGGCCGGGGCGGAACTGGTTGAGGTAGCCGATGTCGGCGCTCATCTGGCGGCCGATCGGCACCATCACGCCCACGATGTTGCGCATCCGCTCGTAGCCGCCGCGCTGCCCCCAGCGCGTGCTGTTGGGCAGCAGGAAGCTTTCGTGGCTGGCGAACAGCGCGAGCCCGCGGCGGCCGAGCGGATAATTGTAGCGGACGAGCGGCCGGATGCGGAAGCCGATCTCCCGCCCTGCCGGATGGAAGCGCTCGTCGACCCGGAACCGCGTCGAGACCGCGCCGAAGGTCGCCACCACCTGCTGCCGCAACCGGTCCTCGTTCGCGGCGGTGTTGCCGTTATGCGCGCCGACCTTGCGATAGCCGATGCCGATCTCGACGCCCTTCGCCGCGCGCAGGCCGAGCAGCGCGCCGAATTCCGTCTGGTAGAGCCCGTCCTGCCGATCGCTGAACCGCGCGATCTGCTCCAGCGTCACCCGCACGCCGTCCGCGACCGGCACGTTGGTGTTGATCTGCGTCCAGGCCTGCGCGTCCTGCTGCTGGGCAGCGGCAGGCGTGGCGAGGGCCGCACCCACGATCGTCAATAGGCAGGCGAAGCGGAAGTCCATGCCCCCGCCTACGCGGCTGCGCGCGCGGTGTCATGCTGGTCATGTCGATCCACCGCTAGACCCTCCGCTTGACGGAAATTCCTACTTGGAAGAGGGTGATTGGTACAGCGGAGGGGGATGGCCATGGCGAGGCGCTTGGGAATGGCATGCGGGGTGGCTGCGATGCTACTGGTCGGATGCAGCAAGGCTCCCGAAGGCTCAGATATTGGTCCGCAACTTGGCAATACGACCGCTTCTGGCCTTGCTTTCACTTATGCCTACAGCCTGACGTTGCCCGCGCGCGCGATCGACCGGGTTCAGGAGGCGCATGCCGCTGCCTGCGAGTCTCTGGGGCAGCAGCGCTGCCGGATCACGGGCATGACCTATACTGTCGATGGCGCCGGTCACGTCTACGCCAGCCTATCCGCCCGCGTCGCCTCTCCACTGGCCCGCCGCTTCGGCCGCGATGCGATCACCGGTGCGGAGCGCGAGGGCGCGACCCTGACCGGGGCGAATATCGGCGGTTCGGAAGCGGCACAGGAGGACGCGGACGCCGGGATGCTCGCCAACCAAGCCCAGATCGATCTTGCGCGCATCGACAAGGAACTCGCCCGGTCGGACCTGCCCGGCGCAGAACGCGCGGAACTGCAAACGCAGCGCGAAGCTCGGCTGGCCGATCGACGCGGTGCTGATCGGGCCGCGGCGGGAGCGCGCGCCAGCATTGTCACCGCGCCGGTCGCCTTCACCTACACGACAGGTCGCGGAGCGGGATTCGTCAATCAGCTGCGCGATACCGGCGATACGGCGCTGGCATCCGCCGCCGCCACCCTGACCGCCGCATTGTGGCTGCTCGCCACCCTCGGACCGCCGGCGCTGGCGTTGCTTGCTCTCTTCCTGCTCTGGCGTGCCGTCGGCCGCCGCTGGTGGGATCGTCTCGTCGGGCCGGGGGACACGCCGTGATCCGCCGCCGTTGCACCCCCGCCCCCCTTCCCCTATAGGCCCGGCCATTCCGGCCCCGGCCCGCGAAACCCTCGCGCCGCCGGGGCTGCTCTTTTCAGGGGAAGTCGCCCATGGCTCGCCGCCGCCAGATCTACGAAGGCAAGGCCAAGATCCTGTACGAGGGTCCCGAGCCCGGCACGCTGATCCAGTATTTCAAGGACGACGCCACCGCCTTCAACGCCCAGAAGAAGGGCACGATCAACGGCAAGGGCGTGCTCAACAACCGCATCAGCGAGCATGTCTTCACCCTGCTCGACGCGATCGGCGTGCCGACCCACTTCATCCGCCGCCTCAACATGCGCGAGCAGCTGATCCGCCAGGTCGAGATCGTGCCGATCGAGGTCGTCGTGCGCAACGTCGCGGCGGGATCGCTCTCCAAGCGGCTCGGGATCGAGGAAGGCGTGAAGCTGCCGCGCACGATCATCGAATATTATTACAAGGACGACGCGCTCGGCGATCCGATGATCTCCGACGAGCATATCGCCGCCTTCGGCTGGGCGAGCCAGGAGGAGATGCACGACATCGCCGACCTCGCCATCCGGGTGAACGACTTCCTCACCGGCCTTTTCGCCGGCATCGGCATCCGCCTCGTCGACTTCAAGCTCGAGTTCGGCCGGATCTGGGACAACGACTACGGCCGGATCATCCTCGCCGACGAGATCAGCCCCGACGGCTGCCGGCTGTGGGACATGAACTCGAACGAGAAGCTCGACAAGGATCGCTTCCGCCGCGACCTGGGCGGCGAGGCGGAAGCCTATCAGGAGGTCGCGCGCCGGCTCGGCCTGCTGCCCGAGGGCGAGGACAGCGCGGTGCTCGACCTCGACAGCCACCGCAAGCGCCGTGGCAAGTAAGGCTGGGGACATCAGATGAAGCTGCGTATCTTCGTGACCCTGAAGCCCGGCGTGCTCGACCCGCAGGGCCGCGCCATCCACCACGCGCTGGGCAGCCTCGGCTTCGCCGGCGTCGAGGACGTGCGCGCGGGCAAGATGTTCGAGCTGGAGGTCGCCGACTCGACGGACGACGCGGCGATCGACGGCATGTGCCGCCAGCTGCTCGCCAACACGGTGATCGAAAACTATCGCGTGGAGCGGATCTGAGATGAAAACCGCGGTCGTCGTCTTCCCGGGGTCCAATTGCGACCGCGACCTCGCCGTCGCGCTGGAGGCGGTGACGGGTACCCGGCCGGCCATGGTCTGGCACGGCGACACCGACCTGCCCGATGGCATCGGCCTCGTCGCTGTGCCCGGCGGCTTTTCCTACGGCGATTACCTGCGTTCGGGCGCGATCGCGGCGCGTTCGCCGATCATGCGCAGCATCGTCGAGGAAGCGGGCCGCGGGCTGCCGGTGCTCGGCGTCTGCAACGGCTTCCAGGTGCTGACGGAGGCCGGGCTGCTGCCGGGCGCGCTGATGCGCAACGCGGGGTTGGACTTCGTCTGCCGCGACGTCGCGTTGACCGTCGCCAATGCGCAGACCGCCTTCACCAGCCGCTACGCCGCCGACGAGACGATCCGCGTGCCGGTCGCCCACCACGACGGCAACTACTTCGCGGATAGCGACACGCTCGACCGGCTCGAAGGCGATGGCCGCGTCGCCTTCCGCTACGGCGAGGCGGTCAACGGCTCGGCGCGCGACATCGCGGGCATCGTCAACGCCGCCGGCAACGTACTCGGCATGATGCCGCACCCCGAACGCAAGATCGAGGCCGCGCACGGCGGCACCGACGGCCGCCGCCTGTTCGAAGGCGTGCTGGAGACGATCGGAGCCTGATCGCTCCGGCGCATCGCTAGCGTCACTGGTTCGATATCTGCTATCCCTCGTCATCCCGGCGAATGCCGGGATCCATGGACAGGCTGTCGTCGATGGTGCCGCACCACGGCGAGTTCGTCGTTACCATGGATCCCGGCGTCCGCCGGGATGACGACATGAAGAGAGCCCTGCCGTCACACGCGCGCACGGAACGGCGTGAAGTCCGTGCCGCGATCGTAGACGTCGACCCCTTCAGCTCGCTTCAGCGCACCGACGACGACATAGGTCAGCGGCGTCAGGATCACCTCCCAGGCGACCTTGAGCGCCCATTGCGTGAACAGCACCGTCACCACCAGCCGCGGTGTGAACCCCTCCGCCCCCAGGAACGCGACGGGGTAGAAGATCAGGCTGTCGACGCCCTCCCCCAGCACCGTCGAACCGATCGTGCGCATCCACAGGTGCCGACCGTCGCTCCACAGCTTCATCCGCGCCATGACGTAGGAATTGACGAATTCGCCGGCCCAGAAGGCGAGCACGCTCGCCAGCACGATGCGCGGCACCTGGCCGAAGATCGTCGCATAGGCGGCCTGGTTGCCCCAGGACGGCGCCGGCGGCAGCGCGACGACGACCCAGCTCATGAACGCCATGAACACCACCGCCGCGGTCCCGGCCCAGATGACGCGGCGCGCGCGGGCATAGCCATAGACCTCGGTCAGTACGTCGCCGATGACGTAGCTGACCGGGAAGAACAGGATGCCCGCACCGAACGGCCAGGGGCCGATGCCGGGGATCACGACCTCGGCGACCTTGCCCGCGCCGATGACGTTCGACAGCAGCAGGATGGCGACGAACGCCGCCATGACGAAATCGTAATAGCGGAACGCCTGCCCGCGCATCGCCGAGGCGTCGACCGCCGGCCCGGTATCACTGCTCATGGGCAACGACTATATGGCGGTTCCCGTCGCAGGCAAATCGCGCTAACCCTGCACCTGCGCGCGCCCGTAGCTCAGTTGGATAGAGCACGAGCCTTCTAAGCTTGGGGCCGCTGGTTCGAATCCAGCCGGGCGCGCCAAGACCTTGATGGTCTGGGAGCTTAGCGTCGTCCGGACGGTTGTAGCGGCCCCTGTTGGCCGAAGGACGACCCGCCATGCCCCCGCACGACCCCGATCCCAGGAGCCGCCGATTGAAGCGCGTCGCCGTGCTCGCCCTCCTCTTCGTCGCGCTGACGATCGTCGCGATCTTCGTCGGCGAAAACCTCACCCACAAGAAGATGATCGACGAGGCCAAGGAGACCAACGCCGCAGCGATCGGCTAGACGGCCGCCCTCATTCCCACTCGATCGTGCCGGGCGGCTTCGACGTATAATCGTAAACGACGCGGTTGACGCCCTTCACCTCGTTGACGATGCGGGTCGCGACGCGCGGCAGGAAGTCGCTGGGGAAGTCGAACACCTCGGCGGTCATGCCGTCGGTCGAGGTGACGGCACGCAGCGCGAGCACCGAATCATAGGTACGGCCGTCGCCCATCACGCCGACGGTGCGGACCGGCAGCAGCACCGCGAACGCCTGCCAGATCGCATCGTACAGGCCTGCGCTGCGGATCTCCTCGAGGTAGATCGCGTCCGCCTTGCGCAGGATGTCGCAGCGTTCCTGCGTCACCTCGCCGGGGATGCGGATCGCGAGGCCGGGGCCGGGGAACGGATGGCGGCCGACGAAGACCTCGGGCAGGCCGAGCTCGCGGCCGAGCGCGCGCACCTCGTCCTTGAACAGCTCGCGCAGCGGCTCGACGAGCTTCATGTTCATCCGCTCCGGGAGCCCGCCGACGTTGTGGTGGCTCTTGATCGTCACCGACGGGCCGCCGGTGAAGCTGACGCTCTCGATCACGTCGGGGTAGAGCGTGCCCTGGGCGAGGAACTCCGCGCCGCCGATCTTCTTGGCCTCGGCCTCGAACACGTCGATGAACGTCTTGCCGATGAACTTGCGCTTGGCCTCCGGATCGGTGACCCCGGCGAGGCCGTTCATGAACAGGGTCTGCGCCTGCACATGGATGAGCGGAATGTTGTAATGGCCGCGGAACAGGCCGACGACCTGCTCGGCCTCCCCTGCCCTCAGGATGCCGCCGTCGACGAAGACGCAGGTCAGCTGGTCGCCGATCGCCTCATGGATCAGCAGCGCGGCGACCGATGAATCGACGCCGCCGGACAGGCCGCAGATCACCTTGCCGCTGCCGACCTGCGCGCGGATGTCGGCGATCTTCGCCTCGCGGAACTCCGCCATCGTCCAGTCGCCGGCGAGGCCGCAGACATGGCGGGCGAAGTTGGCGATCAGCTTGCCGCCATCGGGGGTGTGCACGACCTCGGGGTGGAACTGCACGCCGTAGAAGCGCCGCGCCTCGTCGGCGACGATCGCATAGGGTGCACCCTCCGACGTCGCGACGGGGGTGAAGCCGGGAGGCAGCGCATCGACCTTGTCGCCGTGGCTCATCCAGACCTGATGGCGTTCGCCCTCCGTCCACAGGCCGTCGAACAGCGCGCAATGCGCCTTAACGTCGACGAACGCCTTGCCGAACTCGCCGCCGTCACCCGACACGACGACGTTGCCGCCGAGCTGTGCGCTCATCAGCTGCTGGCCGTAGCAGATGCCGAGGATGGGGATGCCCGCTTCGAAGAAGCGCTGCGGCGCGCGCGGGGACGTAGCGGCGGTGACCGAGGCGGGCCCGCCCGACAGGATGATGCCGGCGGGCTTGATCCGGTCGAACGCCTCGTCCGCGGACTGGAACGGTGCGACCTCGCTGTAGACGCCGGCCTCACGGACGCGGCGGGCGATCAGCTGGGTGACCTGGCTGCCGAAGTCGACGATCAGGATGGTGTCGGTATGCTGCATGGGCGCAGGCCTTAGCGGCGCAGGCCGATCAGGCCAAGCCCGGCCGCGGGGCCGACGCCCCGTCCGACGACGCTGGCTTCGCCTCGGCGCCGTCAGGCACGAAAAAGGCCGCACCATCGCTGGCGCGGCCCTCTTCATCTGGTGGATCAACCGCCGTTCGCCCTGAGCTTGTCGAAGGGCATGGGAGACCCCATGGCTTCGACAGGCTCAGCCCGAACGGTGATAGCGAGGCTTACGCCGCCTCGTCGAAATCCTCGTCGGTGTTCACCGGACCCGAATCCTGGCCCTACGCCGCAACGTCGCTGTCGTCTAACTCTCGGATCTCCATCGGCGACGCATCGCTGGCGCGGA
>JBKBTU010000169.1:0-2353 GCA_046290715.1 Sphingomonas sp.
TATGGGCCGACGCTGATCTATACGGTCGGGCGCGGCCTCAAATATCGTACCGACACCGCTGGCGGGTGCGAACGGGTCGGGCGCGGCGACATCCTGATCACCCGATCGCCGCAAAGCCAGTTGTGCCAGGGCGACATCGCGACCACGGTCGATAGTGCGTCGCGGACGTTCAGCGGCAGCTGCTCGTTCGGGCCGTTCGTGCGCTATTCGCGAGGAGGATGACGTGAAACAGGCCCTGCTGCTCGCCGCGCTGGCTTTGCCGCTGCTCGCCGCCAAATCCGACCCCCTCGCCGGCCGGGTCGCGGGGCCGCCGCAGAACTGCATCACGCTGTCCCAGACCAACGGCCCGTCGATCATCGACGCGCAGACCATCCTCTACACCGAGGGCGCCGGACGGCGGGTGTGGAAAACCGGGCCGGTCGGCGCCTGCCCGTCGCTGGAGCCGCTCAACACGCTGATCGTCGAGGTCTATGGCGGGCAATTGTGCCGCAACGACCGCTTTCGCGTGCTGACGCCGGGAACGACGATCCCGTCGGCCTATTGCCGCTTCACCGCGTTCACGCCGTATACGCGGGTGAAGAAGTAGCCGCCGGCCATCACCCGTCCCCGCCTTCCGCGTTCAGCCTGAGCCTGTCGAAGGGCTTCCCCCGCCCGCCAGCGTCCGAGTCGAGGACAGCGGGGGTTCGACAGGCTCAGCCGGAACGGATTTGGTGATCGATCCGCTCAGAGCACGAAGCGGCTGAGGTCGGTGTTGCGCGCGATGCCGGCGAGCTGCTTCTCGACGTAGGCGGCGTCCACCGTCACCGGATCCGACCGATCCTCGGCGTCGAAGCTCACTTCCTCCAGCAGCTTCTCCATCACCGTCTGGAGGCGCCGGGCGCCGATATTCTCGACCTGGCCGTTCACCTCGGCGGCGATGCGGGCGATCGCGGCGATGCCGTCGTCGGTGAAGGTAACCTCGACGCCCTCCGTCGCGATCAGCGCCTGGTATTGCGCAGGCAGCGAGGCCTTGGTGTCCGACAGGATCGCGATGAAATCCTCTTCGGCCAGGCCCTTCAGCTCGACGCGGATCGGCAGGCGGCCCTGCAACTCGGGCAGCAGGTCGCTGGGCTTGGCGACATGGAAGGCGCCGCTCGCGATGAAGAGGATGTGGTCGGTTTTCATCGGCCCGTATTTGGTCGAAACGGTGGTGCCCTCGATCAGCGGCAGAAGGTCGCGCTGAACGCCCTCGCGGCTGACCGAACCGCCGCGCACGTCGCTGACCGCGATCTTGTCGATCTCGTCGAGGAAGACGATGCCGTTCGCCTCCGCGTCCGCCAACGCGGTACGGCTCACCTCGTCCTGGTCGAGGCGCTTGTCGGCCTCTTCCTCGACGAGCTTGTCCCAGGCGGCGCGGACGGTGAGCTTGCGGCGCTTCAGCTGCTGACCGCCGCCGAACGACTTCATCATCTCGCCGAGGTTGATCATCTGCGGCCCGGCGCCCGGCACCTCGAACGGCATCGCCGGCGCCTGTTCGAGCTCGATCTCGATCTCGGTCTGGTCGAGATGGCCATCGGCGAAGCGCTGCTTGAAGCTTTCGCGCGTCGCCTGGCTCGAATCCTTGCCGACGAGCGCGTCGAGCAGGCGCTTCATCGCCGCCTCCTCCGCCTTGTCCTTCACGGCGAGGCGGCGGCGCTCCTTCTCGAGCCGGATCGCCTCTTCGACGAGGTCGCGCGCGATCTGTTCGACGTCGCGGCCGACATAGCCCACTTCGGTGAACTTGGTCGCCTCGACCTTCACGAAGGGCGCGTCCGCGAGCTTCGCCAGCCGTCGGCTGATCTCGGTCTTGCCGCAGCCGGTGGGCCCGATCATCAGGATGTTCTTGGGGGTGACCTCGTCGCGGAGGTCGGCGGACAGCTGTTGCCGCCGCCAGCGGTTGCGCAGCGCGACCGCGACCGCGCGCTTGGCGTCGCGCTGGCCGATGATGTGCGCGTCGAGCGCGGCGACGATGGCCTTGGGGGTGAGATTCTGGTTCATATGTCTCTCAGGCCCCTCCCCTTCAGGGGAGGAGGTTTTGGGATCAGCCGACGCTGTCGAGCGTCTCGATGGTGGTGCGGTCGTTGGTGTAGACGCAGACCTCGGCGGCGATCGCCATCGCCTTGCGGCAGATCGTCTCGGCATCGCCTTCGTAATCGACCAGCGCGCGTGCCGCGGCGAGCGCGTAATTGCCGCCCGAGCCGATCGCGGCGACGCCGTTCTCCGGCTCGAGCACGTCGCCGTTGCCGGTGAGGATCAGCGTCACCTCCTTGTCGGCGACGATCATCATCGCCTCGAGGTTGCGGAGATATTTGTCGGTGCGCCAGTCCTTGGCGAG
>JBKBTU010000169.1:2451-4589 GCA_046290715.1 Sphingomonas sp.
GCGTCACCTCCTTGTCGGCGACGATCATCATCGCCTCGAGGTTGCGGAGATATTTGTCGGTGCGCCAGTCCTTGGCGAGTTCCACCGCGGCGCGCATCAATTGGCCCTGATGCCGCTCCAGCTTCGCCTCGAGCCGCTCGAACAGCGTGAAGGCATCGGCGGTCGCGCCGGCGAAGCCGCCGATGACCTGCCCGTCGGCGCCGAGGCGGCGGACCTTGCGCGCGTTGGGCTTCATCACGGTCTGGCCCATCGAGACCTGGCCGTCGCCGATGACGACGACCTTGCCGTTACGCCTGACCGACAAAATGGTGGTGCCATGCCAGACCGGCATGGCGTGTGGATCGTTCCCGCTCATGGCGCGCGATGTAGGGTCGCGGGCGGCGGGTGCAACGGGTGCGCCTATCGCTCGACCCCCTTCGCCTTCCCCCAGGCGCGTGCGGCGGTGTAGCCGAGATAGCCGGTCCCGAAGAGCGCATAGAGCGGTTCGGGGACCGCGGAGAGATAGGCGCCGATGCCGCGCGCCATCGCCAGCCCGGTCGCCGGGCTGATCGCCGCGACGATGCTGATCGGGATCGCCCAGAGCAGCAGCCCGTACATCACGTAGAGGAAGGTCGGGCGCGCGCGCGCCGCCCACAGGTCGCGGGGCGCGGTCATCCGACGCGCTCCGCCAGCCAGCCGTAGAGAAAGGCCTCGTTCGCCGGGCGCCGCTCGGCGATGGCGAGGTAGCGCTCGCCCTGGAGCGCATCGACCGCCCGGACGAGCACCGTCTCGCCCTCCCCGCCGCGGCGGGCGAGGAAGGCGTCGAGCGCGGCCAGCGTGACTGGCCCGATCGCCTGATCGAGCGCAAGGTCGGGATAGTCGCTGGCGCCGCGATTGAGCGCATTGAGCGCGCGCTGCAGGAAACCGGCCGCGACCCCCGTCCCCATGTTGACCGCGGTATCGAACAGCTCGGCAGCGAGACGCGGCGCGCGGGTCCCGACCCGGTCGAGGCCGGGCGCCTGCCAATAGACCGATCGGTAGATCGCCGCCGCGACGCTACGGGGCAGCGCGCGCATCGCGCCGTGATAGCCGTTGGCGCGCGCCACCGCGGTGGTGATGCCCCAGCGCGTCGGGCCGCCGCGGTCGGCGGGATGGTCGACATAGTCGCCCTCCCGCGCGATGAGCTGGTCGATCAGCGTCGTGATGGTCATGGTGCGTTCCCCTGCCGTTGCGGAGGAGGACGGATCAGGCCTTTTCCAAATAGGACAGCGGAATGTGCGGGCGGGTCGATTGGCGCGGGCGATCAAGCGGTTGCGGCGGGCGTTGTGGGATCCCCGTCCATCGCTTCCCCCCTGCCTTTCGTCATCCCCGCGCAGGCGGGGATCCAGACTGGCTGACGCCGCGACTTTAGCCGCAGGGCGCCGTGATTATGGATCCCCGCCTGCGCGGGGATGACAAGGGGGAGGCTGTGACGGTGACGGCCCCTGCCCCCCGCGCCGCTAAATATCCAGCGCCCAGCCGTCGCGACCCTTGGGGTCGAACGGCGCGGTCGGGACGTAGCGCGTCTCGCCCGCGCGCAGGCGCAGCACGGTCCAGTCGCCGCGGCGGTCGATCGCCTCCAGCGCGCAGCCGCATGCCGCGTAGGCGGCGATCACCGTCTCGCGCTGCGTCTCCAGCAGGCCGGCAAGGATGATCGTCGCACCCGGCGCAGCGATGGCGGCGAGTTCGGGCGCCATCGACACGAGCGGGCCGGCGAGGATGTTGGCGATGACGAGGTCGAAGGGCGCGACCGCATCGATCGCCGGGTGCCGCGCACCGTCCGCGACGAACAGCGTCACTGCGCCGCTGCCGTCGCCGACGGTGATGGCGTTGCGCCCGGCATTCTCGCGCGTCACGTCGACCGCGACCGGATCGATGTCGGTCGCGACGACCGCCGCCCCCGGCCACAGGTCGACCGCGGCGAAGGCGAGCAGGCCCGTACCGGTGCCGACGTCGATCACCTTGGCGAAGCGCTCCCCCGCCGTTGCCAGCCCGTCGAGCATCGCCAGACAGCCGCTGGTCGTGCCGTGATGGCCGGTGCCGAACGCCTGGCCGGCGTCGATCAGGAAGGCACGCCCCCCCTCGGGCACGGCGACCGCATGCGCGCTGGTGTGGACAAC
>JBKBTU010000169.1:4686-5947 GCA_046290715.1 Sphingomonas sp.
CCGAACGCCTGGCCGGCGTCGATCAGGAAGGCACGCCCCCCCTCGGGCACGGCGACCGCATGCGCGCTGGTGTGGACAACGAAGCGGCCCTCGCGGATCGGCTCGAGACCCGCCTGGCTCATCGCCACCCAATCCTCGTCGCTAAGCTCCGTGACGACGGGGTCGCAGGCGCTCGCGCTCGGCACCAGGGCATGGATCGTCGCCAGCATCGCCGCGTCGGGCCGGTGCTCGACATAGGCGTCGAGCCGCCAGCGCTCGACGTCGTCCTCCACCTCCTCGGTGGTCATCAGCACCGCATCGATCGCGAGGTCGGACGCGCTGTCGATCGCCTCCGCCTCGGCGCGGGTGCAGGGCAGCGTGATCTTCCAGCTGGTGTCAGCGGACATAGCTCGCCCCGTTCACGTCGAGCACCGCGCCGGTCATCGAGGCGGGCGCCTCCAGCGCGCAGAAGCGCGCGACCGCCGCGACCTCCTCGGGATCGGCGACCTTGCCGAGCGGGATATCGGCGAGCAGCTTGTCGCCGCCGCGGCTGGCGAGATAATCGTCCGCCATGCCGGTCATCGTGAAGCCCGGGCAGATCGCGAAGGCGAGGATGCCTTCGCGCGCATAGCCCCGCGCGATCGTCTTCGTCATCGCGACCATGCCCGCCTTGGCCGCGGCGTAATGCCAGTGCGCCGGGCTGTCGCCGCGATAGGCGGCGCGGCTGGCGATGTTGACGATGCGGCCGCCGGTGCCCCGATCCTGCCAATGGCGGACGGCGAGGCGGCAGAGCTCCGCCGAGGCGGTGAGGTTGACGCGCATCGTCCGCTCCCAGTCGGCGACCCACTCGTCATGGTCGCGGTCCAGCGGATTGGCCTCGAACACGCCGGCATTGTTGACGAGCACGTCGATCGTGCCGCCGGCCTGCGCCAATGCGGCGTCCCACAAGGCACGCGGGGCGGCGGGATCGGCGAAGTCGGCGGGGATCCCGCTGCGCGTGCCATGGCCGATGACGGCCGCCCCGGCGGCGGCAAGCGCTTGGTGGATCGCCGCGCCGATGCCGCGGCTCGATCCGGTCAGAAGAATGGTCATGGCGCCGGCTTTAGGGCGCGGCGCGGGGATTGGGAATGGCTGCGCGAGCCGGCGCGTGCTGCTGCGCGGGCTTCAGGCGCGTCCCTATCGACGGAGTAGCGCCTCCGTCTCGTCACCCCGGCCGCCGAGCCGGTGTGACGATTGCAAACCTGGGCAGCTGAACCTGGATCCGTTTTGGGATCCAACCCTA
>JBKBTU010000170.1:0-5876 GCA_046290715.1 Sphingomonas sp.
CCGACCGGCCGTGGCTGTTCCCCTCGGGCAAGGGGCATCTGACCCGGATCCGCCTCTATCAGCTGGTCAAGGCGCTCGCGGCGGATGCGGGCATCCCGCCTGATCGGGTCAGCCCGCACGTCCTGCGCCACGCCTTTGCGACGCACCTGCTCGCCGGCGGCGCCGACCTGCGTGCGCTGCAATCGATGCTGGGCCACGCCGATATCGCGACCACCGAAATCTATACGCATGTCGACGCCAGCCGGCTGGTCGAGCTGGTCAACACCCGCCACCCGCTCGCCGATCCGCCCGCGGGAGGGCAGGGCGTGCGTTGACGGACGCGCGCGGCGTCCGTAACCGCTCCAGCCATGGCGAGCTTTCTCGAATTCGAAAAACCGATAGCCGAACTGCAGGGGCGGATCGACGAACTGCGGGCGACCGCATCCGACGGCACAATCGATATCGCGGCCGACCTCGCGCGGCTCCAGGCCAAGTCGGACAAGCTGCTCCGCGATACCTTCGCCAAGCTGACCCCGTGGCAGAAGACGCAGGTCGCGCGGCATCCCGAACGCCCGCACTTCAAGGACTATGTCGCAGGCCTGTTCGAGGAGTTCGTGCCTCTCGCCGGCGATCGCGCCTTTGCCGACGATCAGGCGATCATGGGCGGTTTCGCGACCTTCCGCGGCCGCCGCGTCATGGTCATCGGCCATGAAAAGGGCGCGGACACCGCGACGCGGCTCCGGCACAATTTCGGCATGGGCAAGCCCGAGGGCTATCGCAAGGCGATCCGGCTCGTCGAACTCGCCGACCGCTTTGGCCTGCCGGTGGTGACTTTGGTCGACACGATGGGCGCGTTTCCCGGCATCGAGGCGGAGGAGCGGGGCCAGGCGGAGGCGATCGCGCGCTCGACGGAGGCGTGCCTCGCCGCCGGCGTCCCGGTCGTCGCGGCGATCGTCGGCGAGGGCGGCTCGGGCGGCGCGGTGGCGCTCGCGGCGGGCAATCGCGTGCTGATGTTCGAACACGCCATCTATTCGGTGATCAGCCCCGAAGGCTGCGCCTCGATCCTGTGGCGGACCGCGGACAAGGCGGCCGATGCGGCGGAGGCGATGCGCGTCACCGCGCAGGACCTCAAGACCTTCGGCGTGATCGATACGATCGTCCCCGAACCGGTCGGCGGTGCGCATCGCGATCCCGCCGCGGCGATCCTGGCGCTGGGCGATTCGCTCGGTCAGGCGCTCGATTCGCTGCAGGGCCGCGATGCCGCGACGCTGCGGCGCGAGCGGCGCGACAAGTTCTTGGCGATGGGCCGCCTCTGATCGGCACGTGAAAAGGGCGGCGGAACCATCGTCCCGCCGCCCTTTTCGATAGTCGAGAACGAACCGCTCTTAGTTGGCGGTCATGTTCGACGAAACGTTGTTGAAGGTGGTCTTGAGCTTGTTGCCCAGGCCCTGCATCGCAGCGATCGCGGCGACGGCGATCAGCGCGGCGATCAGGCCGTACTCGATCGCGGTCGCGCCCTTGCTGTTCTTGATGAACTTGCGAATGGTCTGCATTCCGGTCTCCATGTTCGATACTTCAGTCACCCGGCTGAACCGGTGAACCGGAGCAGCGAGGGCAGGATTACCCGCCCAAGGTTGCCAAAGATTTAAGGCGACGCGGTTTTTCGCGCCTCAGCCGGCGGCGGTGACCTTGTCGCTGACGTTGCGCCACATGTCGGTGTTGGCGTTGGCGACCTGCTTCAGCGCGACGATCATGACGATGACGATCAATGCGATGATCAGTCCGTATTCCACGGCGGTGGCACCCCGCGCGTCGCGCAGGGCTGGCGTCAGCCGCGCGATTACGCGACGGATGGTCGATCGCAGGGTCATGGCCGCTGACGTATAGAGAAAGGCTTAAGGAATGGCTGACGACATGCGCCGCGAAGCATCGCCTGCCACCGCGTTGCTGCCGGTCGTCGCGGCGGCGCTAATCGACGCGACCGGCCGGGTGCTGCTGCAACGCCGCCCGCCGGGCAAGCAGATGGCCGACCTGTGGGAGTTCCCCGGCGGCAAGATCGAACCGGGCGAGACGCCGGAGGCGGCGCTGGTGCGCGAGCTCGCCGAGGAATTGGGGATCGAAACCGATCCGGCGGCGGCCGTTCCGCTCACCTTCGCCAGCGCCGGCCTCGGGTCGCGCCACCTGCTGTTGCTGCTCTACGTGATTCGCGAGTGGCAGGGCGAACCACAGGCGCTCGAGGCCTCGGCGCTCGCCTGGGTCGAACCCGCCGCGATGCGGTCGCTCGCCATGCCCCCCGCCGACGTGCCGCTCGTCGCCGCGCTCGAGCGCCTCAGCGAGGCGCAGGCGCGACAAGGCGGTTGACGGGTCCGCCAAAACCGATCATCAGCCGCCCTCCCGCTTCGAGGCCCGATGGCGGAGTGGTTACGCAGAGGACTGCAAATCCTTGCACGCCGGTTCGATTCCGGCTCGGGCCTCCATCTCCGCGCTTTCGGCGACGGGCGTATCGATCCGCACCCGCGCCGCGTCGCGCGACATCAGCATCGGCCGCAAGCGGATGCCGAGGCAGATCACCGTCGGCCAGAACAGCGTGTTGCCGATGTCGGACAGCGTATCCGCCCAGCGCCACGAGCCGAAGTTCAGCCGGTCCATGACCTCGTTGAACGCTTCGGCGAGCACCACGACCGACAACGGCACGAAGCTGCCCAGCGAGCGCCGCGTCAGCAGACGCGCGACCATCAGCACGGCGAGGCCGGCGTGGATATGGAGGATGGTGTCGGGCAGCCCGGTGCCGTCGCCGATCCAGTCGATGAAACGATGATAGGTCGCGGGGATCATCGACCGGCCATAGGGGTTTGCCACGGGTCTGGCCATCCGTCGCTTGGCGCAGCGTCGCGCGCGCGATACAAGCCGGTCTGTCACGAAGTGTATTGCGCAACTAATACGGTTGTGCGAGAGGGGTCCCCATGAACATCAGCCTCGACAACAACGACCTGGGTAACGCCGCGGCGATGCGGCACGCGATGGTGGCGAGCCAGTTGCGCACCAATGCGGTGAGCGACCAGCGCGTGCTGGTGGCGATGAACACGCTGCCGCGCGAGGCTTTCGTGCCCGCCGACGTGCGCGCGATGGCCTATCGCGACACCGCGCTGCCGGTCGCCGGCGGGCGCGCGATCAACCTGCCGATGGTGACCGGGCGTCTGCTGACCGAAGCCTGGCTGGAGAAGGGCGACCGCGTCCTGCTGATCGGCGCGGCGGGCGGCTACACCGCCGCGATCCTCGCCCAGATCGTCGCCGAGGTGGTCGCGGTGGAACAGGATGCCGCGCTCGTGGCGCTGGCACGCGAGGCGCTCGCCGGCACGTCCAACGTCACGCTGGTCGAGGGGCCGCTGGCCGCGGGGCATGGCAAGGGCGGTCCGTACGACGTGCTGATCGTCGACGGCGCGATCGAGCATGTGCCCGATGTGCTGGTCGGCCAGGTGCGCACCGGCGGCCGCGTCGTCACGGGCCTCGTCGAGAACGGCGTCATCCGGCTCGCGAGCGGCCGCAAGACCGACGGCGGCTTCGGCCTGACGCCGTTCATGGACAGCGATTGCGTGGTGCTGCCCGGCTTCGCCGTGCCGCAGGGGTTCCGGTTCTAGAGCATGGCTAACGGGGGGGAGATGCGGAACGTGGGGCGGCTTTGGGGGCGGGCCGGGCTGCTGGCGGGGGCGGCACTGGTCGGAACGGCGGTGCCGGCGCACGCCGAGACGTTGCGCGATGCGCTGGCCAAGGCCTATGCGTCCAACCCGACGCTGACCGGCCAGCGCGCCGCGCAGCGTGCGATCGACGAGAACGTGCCGATCGCCCGCGCCAGCGGTCTGCCGGGAGTCAACGCGACCGGCTCGGTGACCGACAACTTCCTCCAGGCGAACAACAACTTCCTCAACCCCGAGCGCGTCGGGCAGGGCGCGGTCAACCTGTCCGTGCCGCTGTTCCAGGGCGGCGCGGTCAAGAATGCGGTGCGCGCCGCCGAGACGCGGGTCGATGCGGGCCGCGCGACGCTGCGCGGGACGGAGGCGAACACCTTCACCAACGTCGTCGCCGCCTATATGAACGTGATCCGCGACGAGGCGATCACTTCGCTCAACCAGCAGAACGTCCGCGTGCTCGAGGTCAACCTGCGCGCCAGCCGCGACCGCTTCCAGGTCGGCGATCTCACCCGCACCGACGTCGCGCAATCGGAGGCACGTCTGGCGCTCGCGCGCGCGCAATTGCAGCAGGCGCAGGCGCAGCTCATCTCGAGCCGGGAAAACTACATCCAGATCGTCGGCACCCCGCCCGTCGGGCTCGAGGAGCCGCCGGCGCTGCCCAACCTGCCGAATTCGCCCGCGACCGCGGTCAGCGTCGCGCTCGACAACAATCCGAACCTGATCGCCGCGCGCCGCCAGGCGGACGCCACGCGCTACGACATCAACGTCGCGCGCGCCAACCGCCTGCCGCGGATCTCCGCGGTCGCCGGGCCGACCTATTTCAACTATTTGGGCTCGCTGCCCAATGCAAGCGTTGCGCCCAATTCCGGCACCGCCGCCTCGGCCGGGCTGCAGCTCAACCTGCCGCTGTTCCAGGGCGGCCGCCCCGCGGCGCAGGTCCGTCAGGCCGAGGCGCAGCGCGGGCAGGCGCTCGAGACCGTCACCGCCACCGAGCGCGCGGTGATCGCGCAGGCGCGCTCCGCCTACGCCGTGTGGCAATCCTCGCAGCAGGTGATCGCCTCGTCCGAAACCGCGGTCAACGCCAACAAGCTCAGCCTCGAGGGCGTCCGCGCCGAGAACAGCGTCGGCACCCGCACCATCCTCGACATCCTCAACGCCGAGCAGGAACTGCTCAACAGCCAGGTGACGCTGGTGACCGCGCGCCGTGACGCCTATGTCGCGGGCTTCGCGCTGCTCGCCGCGATGGGCAATGCGGAGGCGCGCGATCTCGGCCTCGACGGCGGCGCGCTCTATGACCCGACGATCAACTACAAGCGCGTCCGCAACCGGATCAACGATTTCGGCGGCGACGGCGAGCCCGTGCCGGTCGCCGTCTCGACCGCGCAGACGCCGGCGCAGACCGCGATCGTCAGCAAGCCGCTCGACCCGATGCTCGATACGCCGGTTGACAGGAGCCCGGCCTTGACCACAGGTGCGTCGTCGCCGAACCGCCAGTGATCCTGGCGCGAAGGGCAGGGAAAAGGGCAGGGACGTCAGCGTCATGGGGGATATGAGCGTCGAACCGTCGATGGAGGAGATCCTCTCGTCGATCAAACGGATCATCGCGGAGGAAGGCGACGGCACGCAGACGCGCGGTCGCCGCGCCCGCCCCGCGCCGCAACCGATCGAGCCGGAGCCCGAGGAGGTCCTCGAACTGAGCGACCCAATGCCCGCGCCGCCGCCTGTCGCGGACCCCGAACCCGCTCCCCCGCCGCGCGTGCAGGCCAGCGCCGCACCGGCGCCCCAGCCCCAGCCCCAGCCGCAACCTCAGGCGGCGCCAGCGCCGCAACCGACGCGCAGCGCACCCGTTCAGCCGACCATGACCGAAGAACCGATCCTGTCCCAGCGCGCCGCGGCAGCGAGCCT
Organism: Sphingomonas sp.; assembly: GCA_046290715.1. Classification (GTDB taxonomy): domain Bacteria; phylum Pseudomonadota; class Alphaproteobacteria; order Sphingomonadales; family Sphingomonadaceae; genus Sphingomonas. Next base: position 5,574 of record JBKBTU010000170.1, read on the forward strand.
CGGCTCGCTCGAGACGCTGAGCAAATTGCTCGTCAAGCCCGAGCCCGAGAGCGACGGCACGCTCGAAGGCCTGGTGCGCGAGATGCTGCGCCCGATGCTGCGCGAATGGCTCGACGCGCATCTGCCCGAGATGGTTGAGACGATGGTCGCCCGCGAGATCGCCAAGATCACCTCGCAGATGCGCTGAGGGCGCTCGGGGTGACCTGACGCTTCACCCTCACCCTTCCGGCGCTACGGGGGCCCATGAATGTAATACTTTCTTGGGAGCCCGAAGGCGGCGAAGGGTGAGGGTGCGACGCGCTG
>JBKBTU010000171.1:0-1778 GCA_046290715.1 Sphingomonas sp.
AGCTATTCCGAACGCCAGATCTTTGAGGCGGCGTGCAGCCGCCTCGCGCGCGAGCTCGCCGCGATGGAAGAGATCGACGAGCCCAAGGCGCAGGAAAAGATCCTCGAGATCCTCCGCGCCGCCGCGGCGATCTACAACAAGGAGAAGGTGCCGGCCTGACGCCCGGCGCCCTACCCGGCGATGCGAAGAGGCGGTCCCGCGAGGGGCCGCCTTTTTCGTCTCAGGCGGCCGCGCACAGGCTTGTGTTTACAGCTGTAGGCGAAACGGCTTATCCTGCGGTCGCACCAGCAGAGGACCCGCCCATGAAGCCGCTCGCACTCGCCTTGATTCCGCTCGTCGCCACCGCCGCGCTCGCTGGCGAGCGCGACAGGGGGCCGGGGATCGCCGGGCAGCGACAGGGGACCACGCTCGTCTATCCGGTGCGCGACTTCGACGCGGTGACGCTGGGTGGAGCGGCGAGCGTCGACGTGCGTGTCGGTCCCGCCTGGTCGGTGCGGGCGGAAGGTCCCGCGGAGGCGTTCGCCAATCTGCGCATCGTCCGGAACGGCCGCAGCCTGGAGATCGGTCGTCGTTTCGAGGGCGGGCGCCGTGCGGAGCTCGACAAGAGGATCACGGTGCACGTCACCTTGCCGGCGCTGACCGCGCTGACGCTGGGCGGTTCGGGGCGGCTCAGCGCCGACCAGGCGGGCGGCGGCGATTTCGCCGCGAACGTCGGCGGATCGGGCAGTCTCTCGATCGGCCGGCTGAAGGCGCGGGTCGCCGAATTCAACCTCGGCGGATCGGGATCGATCGCCGCCGCCGGACAGGTCGGCCAGCTCGAGGTCAGCCTGGGTGGATCGGGCCGCGTGGTCGCGCCCGAACTGCGCGCCGATACAGCAGTCGTCTCGGTGGGCGGATCGGGCGACGTGCGCGCCAACGTCACCGGCAGCGCGCAGGTGTCCATGGCGGGTAGCGGCAGCGTCGATCTGGGGCCGAATGCGCGCTGCACGGTGAGCAAGATCGGCAGCGGCACGGTCCGCTGCCGCCGCTGACCCGGCAGCTTGCCCGCCTGCCTCTTGTGTGTTACTCAAACAATACACAATGAGGGAGCAGACGATGCGCACGGTGGGACTGGCGATGCTCGGGGCGGCGGCGCTCGCCGGCTGTTCGGTCGGCGGCGACGACGGTCCCGGCATCGCGCCGTCGGGCAGCGGCACGACGAGGAGCTATGCCGCGGACGGGTTCGATACGATCGAACTCGCCGGCAGCGACGACGTCGACGTGCGCGCGGGTACCGCCTTTTCGGTGCGCGCCGAGGGGCCGGCCGACGCGCTCGACCGGCTGCGGATCGCCAAGGACGGCGACACCCTGAAGGTCGGTCGCAGGCGCAGCGCGTTCGCCTGGGGGCATTCCGACAAGGTCAAGGTGTACGTGACGCTGCCGCGCCTGGCCGAGGCGAGCATCGCGGGCTCCGGGACGATGGCGGTCGACCGCGTCGACGGCGGCCGGTTCGAGGCGAACGTCGCAGGATCGGGCGACCTCAACATCGCCGCGCTGGCGAGCGACGAGGCGGAGGTGTCGATCGCCGGATCGGGCAACGTGCGCGCCGGGGGCGCGGTGAAGCGGCTCGAGGTCAGCATCGCCGGATCGGGCAGCTTCGACGCGGCGGGCCTGCGCGCCGAGCGGGCCGAGGTGTCGGTCGCCGGATCGGGCGACGTCCGTGCCGCGGTCAGCGGCGACGCCAAGGTCGACCTGATGGGATCGGGCGACGTCGACCTCGGCGCCGCGGCCCGCTGCAA
>JBKBTU010000171.1:1876-5857 GCA_046290715.1 Sphingomonas sp.
GCGCCGCGGTCAGCGGCGACGCCAAGGTCGACCTGATGGGATCGGGCGACGTCGACCTCGGCGCCGCGGCCCGCTGCAAGGTGTCGAAGATGGGGTCCGGCTCGGTGCGCTGCGGGCGGTAGGGTGCGCTCTCCCTGCCGAAGCCCTCGTCATCCCAGCCTGCGCTGGGGCGACGGCTGCACCCGTATCGATCTCGCCAGCACCGCCCGGCTCTTGCCCGACGGCATCGGGGATGCGAGGTTCGGCGGATGCTGCGCCCGCTTGCCATCGCCCTGATCCTGCTGCCCGCCACCGCGTCGGCCGCCGAGCGCCGGGTTGCGCTCGGTTCGTTCGAACGGCTGCGGATCAACGGCGCGTTCGACGTGACCGTGACGACCGGCGGTTCGCCCGGTGCGATCGTCAGCGGCGATGCCGGCGCGATCGGCGACGTCGACCTGCATGCCGAGGGGACCACGCTGGCGATCCGCGGTGCGACCAGCGGGCGATGGGGCGAACAGCCTGCCGGCGCGCGCACGGGGCCGGTGAAGATCGTGCTGACCACCCCGCGCCTATCGAGCGTCACGGTGACGGGCGGCAGCCGCGTCGCGGTGTCGCGGCTGAGCGGCGCGCGGATGGACGTGACCAGTGCGGGCTCGGGCGGCATCGCCGTCGCGGCGGTGGACGGCGACCAGCTCGGCGTGCAGCTGATCGGCGAGGGCAAGGTGAGCGTCGCCGGACGGGTCGCGGGCGCGCGGCTGCTCGCCAACGGCGCGGGCGCGATCGATGCCGCGAAACTGGATGCGGGCGACCTCACCGCGCATCTCGAAGGACTGGGGACGATCGCGGCGCGGGCGCGCTACACCGCGCAGGTGTCGAGCAACGGGCTCGGCACGGTGACGGTCGCGGGCCGGCCGAAATGTCGTGTCACGGCGGCGGCGGGCGCGCCGGTGACCTGCGGGACGGGAGAATAAGTAGAGTCCGCCGCGCTCACCCTCACCCTGCGCCGCCTTCGGGCTCCGGCGTCTTTCCCTCTCCCGATGGGAGAGGGTGGGAGCGGCGCAGCCGCGAAAGGGCGAGGGTGACCCGCTAGATCAATGCCAGCTCGGCGAGCTTGCCGACCAGCGCCGGGGGCATCGCGGCGAGGCCGTCCGCCTCGCCACCCAGGTCGAGCGGCGCATCGGCGACCTCGAGATAGCGCCAGCCTTGGTGCGCCCGCTTGGGGCGCGCCTGGACGAGCACCAATGCGGGATCGATGTGGATCGCGACGCGGCCGCCCTCCGCTTCGCCGAAGCCGAGGATCGGTGAACGCGCGACGAGCTGATGCTTGAGGATCCAGAACAGCGATCCGCGTCCCGCGACCTCCTCGTGCCGCTTGGGCAGGTAGCGCGTGGTCAGGAACACGGGGCCGTCGGCCGCGCGCAGCTGGAGCCGTTCCGCGAGATGGTCGACGCTCGCCGCGCCGAACGCCACTTTGGTGAGGTGAAGCATCGGTCGACCGATGTGGGTTAGCTCGCCATCCGCCGCAAGGCAGTCAACCGCCCGTCCGCCGCAAGGCGGTCACCCACCAAGCCCCCACAAGGTCGCAAGACCCAGGAACGAGAAGAAGCCCATCACGTCGGTCGCGGTGGTGACGAACACCGCCGACGACACGGCGGGATCGACGTTCGCCTTGTCGAGCGCCACCGGCACGACCACGCCGACGAGGCCGGCGACGATGCTGTTGATCATCATCGCGATCGCGAAGACGATCGACAGCTGGAGGTTGCCGAGGATCAGGTAGCTGCCGACCGCACCGACGAGGCCCAGGGCGGCGCCGTTGCACAAGGCGATGCGGAATTCGCGGAACAGCATGCGGACGGTGTTGGAGCTGGTCAGCTGATTGGTGGCGAGCGCGCGCACGACCACCGCCAGCGTCTGCGTGCCGGCATTGCCACCCAGCGCCGAGACGATCGGCATCAGCGCGGCGAGCAGCGCGAACCGCGCGATCTCGCCCTGGAAGATGCCGACGACGGACGCGGACAGGATGGTGGCGCCGAGGTTGACCACCAGCCAGGCGACGCGGCTGCGCACGGTCAGCCGGATCGGTTCGTTGATATCGCCTTCGCCCGCGCCCGACAGGCGCAGCACGTCCTCGCCCGCTTCCTGCTGGATGATGTGGACGATGTCGTCGACGGTGATCATGCCGACGAGGCGATCAGAGGCATCGACCACCGCGGCGCTGATCAGCGCATATTTCTGGAAGCGGAGCGCGACCTCTTCCTGGTCCATGTCGACCGGGATCAGCGTCTGTTCGCGCTTCATCACGTCCGCCATCGCGATCTCGGGCGGGGTGCGCAGGATCCACGACAATTGGCAGGTGCCAACCGGATGGTGGCCGGCATCGACGACGAACACCTCCCAGAAGTCGGTGGTGAGTTCCTCGTGGTGGCGCAGGAAGTGGATCGTGTCGCCGACCGTCCAGTGATCGGGCACCGCGATCAGCTCGCGCTGCATCAGGCGGCCCGCGGTCTCCTCGGGATAGGAGAGCGCTTCCTCGATCGCGGCGCGATCGTCGGGGTCGAGCGCGCGCAGCACCGCGCGCTGGTCGGCCTCCTCCATGTCCTCGATGATCGCGACCGCGTCGTCGGTATCGAGTTCGGAGGCGAGGTCGGCGACCTCCGTCGGCGTCAATGCATCGATCAGGTCCTCGCGGACGTAATCGTTCATCTCCGCGAAGACGTCGGCGTCGAGCAGGTCCTTCAACGCCTTGGCGAGCGCGGCGCGGTCCTCGTGCGGGGTCAGCTCGAACAGGTCGGCGATGTCCGCCGGGTGGAGCGGTTCGACGAGCGCACGCGCTGCCTCGTCGTCGCCCGCCCCCACCGCGTCGAGCACCGCATCGACGAATTCGGGGCGCAGCCGGTCGTCCTCGTCCAGCTCGTCCTGCTCGGGCGCAGGCGCCTCGGGAAGCTCGGTCTCGCTCATCGCTGCCTCCTCCCGGCGTGATTGCGTGCGCGCTCTACCGCGCTGCGGCAGGAATGGCCACACCCCCCGGATTTGCCCTCGGCCCCATGCGACACTACCTGCCCTCCACCACAAGAGGACAGACCATGGCCGATACCTATTCCACCCTGACGCTGACGCTCGATGACGGCGACGTGACGATCAAGCTACGCCCCGACCTCGCGCCCAATCACGTGGCGCGCATCGCCGAACTCGCCAACGAGGGCTTCTACGACGGCGTGCCGTTCCACCGCGTGATTCCGGGCTTCATGGCGCAGGGCGGCGACGGCGGCCGCGGCGACGGCACCGGCGGGTCGAGCAAGCCGAACCTCAAGCAGGAGTTCAACAAGGAGCCGCACGTCCGCGGCGTCTGCTCGATGGCACGCACCAGCGATCCCAATTCGGCGAACAGCCAGTTCTTCATCGTGTTCGACGACGCACGCTTCCTCGACAACCAGTACACCGTCTGGGGCGAGGTGACCGACGGCATGGAGCTGATCGACGCGCTCCCCAAGGGCGAGCCGCCGCGCAATCCGGGCAAGATCGTCAAGGCACGCGCCGCCTGAACGGGTGCGGGCGCCGCTCCTAGAGGAACGGCGCCCGACTTCGATATCGAACCTGGCGGTCGGCGTTGCGCGCCTTACTCCGCCGTCATGTTCGACGACACGTTGTTGAACGTCGTCTTCAGCTTGTTGCCGAGGCCCTGCATGGCGGCAATTGCAGCTACGGCGATCAGGGCCGCGATCAGGCCGTATTCGATCGCGGTCGCACCGCGGCTATTCCTGACAAACTTGCGAATTCGCGACATGACCTTCATCCCCTTGCTTGGTGATGAGGTTCTATCGGTCGAGTATTGACATAATCCTAAGAGTGTCCGTATTCGACATAAAATTCGCTAGACTACTGATCCGTCATGTTATTCCGATCGTGCGGATCAGCCAGTCGTGGAACATCCGGACCGGGCGCTGCTGCAGAGCGCGCGGGCGGCAAACGAACCAGTAGCTGTACGGGCTTTCCACCGCG
>JBKBTU010000172.1:0-5765 GCA_046290715.1 Sphingomonas sp.
CCGCGGCCGCAGGGCAGGCGGGCGCTGACCTCGTAGAAGCCGTAGCCGAAGGTGCCGCGGCTGACGAGCTTGGCGGAGGTGTAGGACTGGCCGCCGGAATCGGGGGCGGTCGGCGTCTCGCGGCGGGCGGTGATGGTCAGGGTGCCGTCGGCGACGCGGGCGTTGGCGGGGCCGTAATATTGCTTCTCGTGGTTGAACCAGCCTCGCTTGTTATAGTCGCCGTCGAAGCGCCAGGTGGCGGTGTCGACGCGGGCGCCGCTGAACTCGTCGGCGAAGTCGGGCTTGCGCGCCGGTGCGGCGATCGGCTGGTCGACGCGGTGGTCGCTCGCGCCCAATGTCGGGCCGGCGGGCGCCGGTTGCACCTGGGCGGCTTGTGCGGCGAGCAGCAGGATCAGCATCGTCTCTCCCTTTATCGTTCTCCGTCAGACGATTAGCGTGTTCCGGAAGGCGGTGCCAGCCGAACTCTACCCGCCGTTTTCGTCGCGGTATTTGATCTCGAGATAGCGGCCGCGCGTCGACAGGCTGTCGAGATCGTTCTGGGCGAGCCGCTGGGTCATGTCGGCGATCTCCTGCTCGATCAGCCTGAGGCCGGCGACGAGCTCGGCATCCGGCGTGCGGCCGTTGCGCTCGACGCGGCGCAGCGGTTCGGGGACGCGGGCGTAATCGTTGACGAAGGCGGGCAGCTGTTCGCCGATCAGCCGGCGGACCTCATAGGCCTCTTCCTCGCGCCCTTCGAGGCGGCCGAGCTGCGGCGACAGCGTTTCGAGGCGGACGCCGATCTGGTCGACGAGGCCGCGCGCCGGCGCCGGCAGCGCCGGGCGCTGCGCCTCCAGCCAGCGTTCGGTCTTGGCGGGCAGCGCCTTGATGTCGACCTGGCGCAGCGTCTTTTCGGACGGCGCACGCGCGGCGGGTGCGATGGCGATGGCGATCGTCACTGCCGCCATCAGCAGCAGCACGGCGAGCCCGCCGAACAGGCCGATCCCCGCCGGCAGCATCATGCCGGCAACCGCCGCCGCGATCAGGATGATCGCGTTGACCGCGCAGATGATCGCGAAGCGCGTGCCGACGCCGACCGCCTTGCGCTTCAGCCGCTTGCCGTGCGCGCGATAGGCGGCGCCCACCTGCCCGCGATAATCCTCGCTGATCCGCGCCATCACCGCGCGGGCGCGCTCGATCTGCTGGTCGACCTCGGTCATCGGCTCACAGCGACTCCAGGCGATAGCTGTCGCCGCCCGGACCCTTGAGCGCGCCCTGCGCGGCGCCCTCGGCACGGGCGATATAGCCCTTGGACTTCTCCACCTCGCTGCCCAGCGCGGTGACGGTGGTCTTCATCGAATCGAGCGCCTTCAGCTTGAAGCTGTCGATCGCATCCATCGTGTCGTAGATGTTCTGGAAAGCGCGCTGCAGCGTCTCCAAGGGAATCGTCGAGGCCGCAGCCTGTTCGTGGATCGCCGCGGTGTTGGACCGCAGCAGCTTGCCGGTCGAATCGATGATGTTGGCGGTCGTCGTGTTGAGCTGCGTGATCGATTCGAGCACCAGCTTCTGGTTGGTCAGCGCCTGCGCCACCGTGACCGCGGTGCGCAGCGCCGACACGGTGGTGGTGCTGGCGCGATCGACGCCCTTCACCAGCTCGACGTTGTTCTTCTTGACGAGGTCGAGCGCCAGATAGCCCTGCACCGTCACCGCCATCTGCGTCAGCAGGTCCTGCGTGCGCTGGCGGGTGTAGAAGAGCGCGGTCTCGCGGATTGCTTTGGCCTTGGCGGGATCGGTCGCGTCGAGGTCGTTCGCGGTGTCCTCGAGCCGCGCGTCCATCGTCTTGCTGAGGTGGATCATCTGTTCGAGCCGCCCCATCGCCGCCCACAGATTGGCGCGTTCGGTATCGATCGCGGCATTGTCCATCAGCAGCTCGTCCTTGCCAGCGGCGAGGTTCTTGAGGATCGAGCTGATATGCGTCTGCGACGACTGGTAGCTGTCGAAATAGTCGCGCATCTTCGACCCGAAGGGGATGATGCCGAAGATCTTCTTGGGGCCGGAGAGCGCGCCCTTGCGGCCGGGATCGAGATCCTCGATCACCCGGCGCAGCTGCGCGAGATCGGCACCGACGCCGGTGTCCTTGTCCATCGCGCGGATCGGCCGGTCGAGGAAGCGGTTCGACTGACCCGCCGCCTCGCGGATCTCCTTCGCCCCCATCGCGGTGATCGCATCGACGCGCTTGCCGAATTCGGGACTGTTGACGTCCTGCGCCACCAGTTCGGCGACGAAGGTGTCGACGCGCGATTCGAGCTGCGTCTTCTTGGCCTCGTCCACCGGCACCAGGCCCGCGGCGCGCTCCGCCTGCACCGTCGGCACGGGATCGGGCGGGGTGAGCACCAGCCCCGGTTGCGCAGGTGCGGTCAGCGTATCGGCGCTCGTCGCCATCATCGTCCTCCAGCGGGCGGCGGCCCGGTCATGGTGCGCAATGTGCCGGTTGCGGGGGCGGGGTTCAAGTGTGTGATGGGAATGATACGCCGGAGCGCTGCGCGGGGCGATTCGCGGGCGGAAGTTGACGAAGTTGACACTACGTCGGCGTCGAAATCGCCTCCGCGCCGTCCTTCGCGCGGCAGCAGCGGGGCGAGGGCGGGCGTGGCCATGACGGGAGGGTAGCGGATCGCGGGGGCGTAGGACAGCGGCGCGCGACGGGCCGTGGCGCTGCGGTCAGCGGCGCAGCCGCGGGGCGGTGGGGCCGGCACCACCAACCGCCGCCCATTCGAGCCGGAGGCGGCCGCCCGGCGTTCCCGGTTCGCCGACGCCGCCGCGGTCCGCGATCCCGCGCGCCACCGCCCGCCGCTGCACGAGCGTACCCCCATGGACGAGCAGGCCGCGGCCGTTCCGCTGCGACGCCCAGGCGGCGGTGCGCAGCGCGGCATCGTCGATGATGCCGCCGGTCACCGCCAGGTCAGGCAGGCGGGCGTCGGCAGGCGGGACGATCCGCACCGCCCAATCGGTCACGGCCTGCGCCGCCCGCTGCTCGATCAGCCGGTACAGGGCGGCAGGGAGGCCTGGCAGCGCCGCGGCGGTCGCGCGCAGCTGGCGCCGGTCCTGGTCGACCTCGACGGCGGCGGGCTGCACCCCGGCGAGCAGCGCCACATCCGCGATCGCACGCTGCTGACGCTCGGCATCGGCGGCACGCCCGGTCCCCGTGGCCCGCGCGATCTGCGCGGCCTCTACATCGGTGCCGTCGGCGCTCACGCGGAGCTGGTCGACATGGACGTCGATCGGGCGCTGCAGCCGATTCCGCAGATCGGCGGCGAGCATGCGATCGGCGGCCGTATCGAGCCGGGGCGTGAGCACCACCGCCCGGATGCGGATCGGCTTCGCCGTATAATCGATATCCAATTGGCCGAGGCGCGCCGCATCCGGGAAGCGCTCACCGATCGAATCGCGCACCTGGCGCTGGGCGGCCGCTTCGAATGCGATCTGTCGCAGCCCCGTCCCCAGCGGGACCGACAGCAGGCCGAGCGCGACGAGAAACAGGATCAGCTGCCACCCGGTATGTTGCGGGGACAGGTGCGAGCCGAAGCCATAGATGCGGGCGACCAGCGCCGCGGTCAGCGCGATGGTGACGGCGTTGGTCATGAACAGCAGCAGCGAACCGGTGAACACCGTCCAGTTCAGCGTCGCGATTCCGAAGCCGACCACGACGAGGGGCGGCATCAACGCGATCGCGATCGCGACGCCGACGACCGTGCCGCCGCGCCCGCGGATAAGTGCATAGGCCCCCGCGATCGCCGAGAGCAGCGCGACCAGCAAGTCGAACAACGTCGGGCGGGTGCGGCCGGCGATTTCGCTGGTGATCGTCTGGATCGGCGACAGCGTCACGCACACGATAGACAGCGCCACCGCCAGCAGCGCGCCGAGCACCAGCGCGGTCGCCGCGCGCCGGATTTCGCGGGTGTCGACCGTGGCGATGCCGAAGCCGAGGCCGATGATCGGCATCATCAGCGGCGACAGGAGCATGGCGCCGATCAGCACCGCCACCGACGGCATCAGCAATCCGAGCAGCGACAGCGCCGCCGAGATCACGATCAGGAAAGCATAGCGGCCGCTCCAGCCCGCATCCTCGGCGATCTGCCGGAGCACGCCATCGTGATCGACGCCGCCGACCGCCCAACTGGCCCACCAGCGGTGGATGCGCGCGCGCTTCGCCCTCGCGGCGGTCGTGGCTGTGTCGGGGATCGCGATACTCTGACGCTCCGGTACTGTCGTCCGCCCCTCCTATCGGAAGCGGCAGGTATGTCCAAAGCCCGCCGCGGCCGACATGTGCCTGCGATCGGACGACCCGACCCGCCCGGCAGCTGCGCACGCATGACGGGACCAGCCGACCCGCCCCCCTTCCCGCGGCGCAGCATTTCGGCTATGGGCGCGCGCAATCCATCTTCACATCAGGAATTCCCATGAGCCTCCGCAACGTGGCGATCATCGCGCACGTCGACCACGGCAAGACGACGCTGGTCGATCAGCTGTTCCGCCAGTCGGGCACCTTCCGCGACAACCAGCGCGTCGAAGAGCGCGCGATGGATTCGAACGACCTCGAAAAGGAGCGCGGGATCACCATTCTCGCCAAGCCGACCTCGGTCGACTGGGCGCCTCCGGGCGGCGGCGAGACCGTCCGCATCAACATCGTCGACACGCCGGGCCACGCCGACTTCGGCGGTGAGGTCGAGCGCATCCTGTCGATGGTCGACGGCGTCGTGCTGCTGGTCGATTCGTCGGAAGGCGCGATGCCGCAGACGAAGTTCGTGACCGGCAAGGCGCTGGCGCTGGGCCTCAAGCCGATCGTCGTCGTCAACAAGGTCGACCGCCCCGACGCGCGCATCCAGGAAGTGCTGGACGAGGTGTTCGACCTGTTCGTGTCGCTGGACGCGAACGACGAGCAGCTCGACTTCCCGGTGCTCTATGCCTCGGGCCGCAATGGCTATGCCTCGACCGACATGGACGCGCGCGAGGGCACGCTGATCCCGATGTTCGAGACGATCGTCAACCACGTGCCGCCGCCCAACCTCGACAAGGACGCGCCGTTCACCTTCCTGGTGACGCTGCTCGACCGCGACAACTTCCTGGGCCGCATCCTGACCGGCCGCGTCAACTCGGGCACGGTGAAGACCAACCAGGCGATCCATGCGCTCGATGCCGATGGCAACGTCATCGAGACGGGCCGCGCGTCGAAGATCCTGTCGTTCCGCGGGCTCGACCGCGTGCCGGTCGACGAAGCGAGTGCGGGCGACATCATCAGCCTCGCGGGTCTGACCGTGGCGACCGTCGCCAACACGATCGCCGACACCAGCGTCAGCGAGCCGCTGCACGCGCAGCCGATCGATCCGCCGACGCTGTCGATGCGCTTTGCGGTCAACGATTCGCCGATGGCGGGGCGTGAGGGCACCAAGGTGACGAGCCGCATGATCCGCGATCGCCTGCTGCGCGAGGCGGAATCGAACGTCGCGGTCAAGGTGACCGAGGCGGCCGATCGCGACAGCTTCGAAGTCGCGGGCCGCGGCGAATTGCAGCTCGGCGTGCTGATCGAGACGATGCGCCGCGAGGGCTTCGAACTCGGTATCAGCCGCCCGCGCGTGCTGTTCGGCGAGGACGAGAACGGCAACAAGACCGAGCCGTACGAAACCGTCATCATCGACGTCGACGAGGAGCATTCGGGCACCGTCGATCATCAGCGTCACCAGCTGATCGCCGCGCGTGCCGTCCTTGCGATGGAAGCCTTTTCCCTTCAGGCG
>JBKBTU010000173.1:0-5713 GCA_046290715.1 Sphingomonas sp.
GGGCGCGAGCCTCACCTGTGCTTCGACACGCTCAGCACGGGCGGGCAGGAACGATACGTCTCCGGCATCACCGCTTTCATCACGCTTGCGTAACGGCGCGGGAGCGTTAGGCCGCGTGTCGCGTTAACGCGGGGACGACACCGTCCCATCCAGAAGGAGGCTTTCCCATGGCATTCGAACTGCCGCCGCTGCCCTACGACTATGATGCGCTGGAGCCGGTCATCTCCAAGGAGACGATGACCTTCCACCACGACAAGCATCACGCGGCCTATACCGCGAAACTCAACGAGGGCGTCGCCGCCGACCCGTCGCTGGAAGGCCTGTCGATCGAGGACATCCTCGGCCGCATCTCCTCGCTGCCGCCGCTCGTCCGCAACAACGGCGGCGGTTTCTGGAACCACGATTTCTTCTGGAAGATCATGGGACCGAAGGGGTCGACCCAGCCGTCGGGCGCGCTCAAGGAGGCGATCGATGCCTATGGCGGGCTGGACAAGCTAAAGGAGGACTTCAACACCAAGGGCGCCGGCCAGTTCGGTTCGGGCTGGGCATGGGTCATCAAGGATGCGTCCGGCGCGCTCAAGGTCACTTCGACGCCGAACCAGGACAACCCGCTGATGGACGATGCCAAGGACAAGGGCACGCCCATCCTCGGCAACGACGTGTGGGAACACGCCTATTACCTCACCTACAAGAACGACCGCCCCGGCTATCTGAAGGCGTGGTGGGACGTGGTGAACTGGGACGAGGCGGGCAAGCGGTTCGACGCCGCCTGATCGCGCTTTCGACGTGACGTGAAGAACCCCCGTTCCGGTGAGGAGCGGGGGTTTCTTTTTGGTTCGCGCGGAGACGCGGAGACGCGGAGATGTGCCGCGCGCGGCAGCGCCCCGACTCTCATGTCCAATATGGTTGAAGGCCGCAGGTGCGGCCAGGCGCTTCACCTCCGCGTCTCCGCGTCTCCGCGTGAATTCAGCCTTCGTCTTGGGAGCGGCGCGTTAAGCCTGTCCGGCCACCCGTGCATCGACCAGCGCGATCGCCCTTGCGACGCTCGCCTCGATCGTCAGCGCGCTCGTGTCGAGCAGCGCGGCATCGGCCGCCATCGTCAGCGGCGCCACCGATCGGGCGGAGTCGCGTGCGTCGCGCGCGCGGATGTCGGCGAGCACCTGGTCGAAGGCGACGTCGGCGCCGTGGCCGGTCAGCTCCCTGTGGCGGCGCTGCGCGCGGACGTGGGGGCTCGCCTTGACGAACAGCTTGGCGTCCGCGTCGGGGGCGATCACCGTGCCGATGTCGCGACCGTCGAGCACCGCCCCGCCGGGCTGACGTGCGAACCGCTTCTGCCGTTGGAGCAGGGCTGCGCGCACCAGCGGATGCGCGGAGACGATCGAGGCCTGCTGGCCTACCGCGTCGCTGCGCAAGCCGGGATCGGCAAGCAACGCCTCGTCGAAATCGCACGCCGCGACCGCATCCGCTTCGCGCGTCGGATCGAGCTCAAGCCGCTCCACGGTCAGCGCCACCGCGCGATAGAGCAGGCCCGTATCGAGATGCGGCAGGCCGTAATGACGCGCCAGCGCCCGTGCGATCGTGCCCTTGCCCGACGCGGCCGGGCCATCCACCGCGATGATCATCTACGCTCCCGTCACTGTATCAAGTGTCTGGTAGAACACGGGATAGCTGGTGGCCACCGGGCTCGCATCGTCGATCGTGATCGGCTTGGCGGCGTGGAGGCCGGCGATGCTCATGCTCATCGCGATACGGTGGTCGAGCAGCGAGGCGATCGTCGCGCCGCCGGGGATGGCGTCCCCGCCGCTGCCGGTGATCGCGAGGCCGTCCTCGAACTCCTCGCACGCCACGCCGCAGGCTTCGAGCGCGGCGCGCATCGCCGCGATCCGGTCCGATTCCTTGACGCGCAATTCGTGAGCGCCGCGTGCCACCGTGCGGCCCGCGGCGAAGGCGGCGGCGACGAACAGCACGGGATATTCGTCGATCATGCTCGGCGCGAGATCGGGCGGCACCGCGATCGCGGTCAGCGGGGCGTGGCGGACGCGCAGATCGGCGACCGGCTCGCCGCCGACCTCGCGCGCGTCCTGTTCGACGATATCGGCGCCCATCAACCGCAACGCCGCGATCAACCCGGTCCGCGTCGGGTTGAGCCCGACGTTGCGTACGACGAGGTCCGATCCCGGCACGATCGAGGCGGCGACCAGCCAGAAGCCGGCCGACGAGGGATCGCCCGGCACGGTGATCGTCTGCGGCTGCAACTCCGCTTCGCCGCGCAGGGTGATGACGCGGCCTTCGTCCGTCTCCTCGACGGTCAGGTCGGCACCGAAGCCGCGCAGCATCCGCTCGCTGTGATCGCGGGTCGCGACCGGCTCGATCACGCGGGTGAGGCCCGGCGTGTTGAGCCCGGCGAGCAGCACCGCCGACTTCACCTGCGCCGAGGCGACGGGGAGCGTATAGCTGATCGGCACCGCCGGGGTCAGCCCGCGGACCATCAGCGGCAATCGGCCACCGGGGCTCGCGGTGATGTCCGCGCCCATCTGCGCCAGCGGCTCGATCACCCGGCCCATCGGGCGGCCGGACAGCGAGGCGTCGCCGGTGAAGGTCGCGGTGATCGGATGGCTCGCGACGAGTCCCATCAGCAGCCGGGTCGAGGTGCCGCTGTTGCCCATGTCGAGCGCATGCGCCGGCTGCAGCAGCCCGCCGACGCCGACGCCGTCGACCTGCCACTCGCCGTCACCGGTGCGCTCGATCGTCGCGCCCATCGCGCGGAGCGCGGCGGCGGTGGCGAGTACGTCCTCGCCCTCCAAAAGCCCGCTGATCCGGCTGGTGCCGACCGCCAGCGCCGCGAACATCAGCGACCGGTGGCTGATCGACTTGTCGCCGGGAACGGTGAGCGTGCCGGCGAGCGGCCCGCGCGGTGCGATGCTGCGCGGCTGGGGAGGGGAGGAATGCGCCATAGGGCCGAGGGCTTTGACAGCCACCTTGTGCTATGGCAAGGCGCCGCCCACCTCTCGGGCTCAGGGCAACCTTTGCCCGGCGAAACCCATTTCCGAAAGGCACACTACGGCATGATCAAGCCGGAATGGGGCACGAAGCGTACGTGTCCGAAATGCGCCACGCGCTTCTACGACCTCGAAAAGGACGATCCCGTCACCTGCATCAACTGCGGCACGACGTGGAATCCGGAACCGATTCTGAAGTCCAAGCAGCCGCTGCCGTTCGAGCAGATCAAGCCCGATTCGAAGGAAGCGGACAGCGACCTCGAGGGTGAGGACGAGGATCTGGAAGCGCTGGGCGAAGAGGAAGAGCCCTCGGCGGACGACGAGGTCGATCTCGGCGGCGACGACGATCTGGGCGTGGAAGCGCCGACGGACGACGACGAACATTAATTGTGGATAAGCATGGCAGGCGCGAATTCGGTGCTTGCCATGCTCCGGCGCCCCCGCTAGTGGGGCGCCTCCCGGAACGGATGGGGCCGTAGCTCAGCTGGGAGAGCGTCGCAATGGCATTGCGAAGGTCAGGGGTTCGATCCCCCTCGGCTCCACCATCCGGTTCCTGACGGGCGGAAATCGCCGCCCCCGGCATCCTGCATCATTCCATGCATAGGACCGCTGCGCCCCAGTCTTGACCGACTGGCGTCGTTTTGCGACCCTCCCGCGGCGTCCAACCCGAGGACGTATGGGGGAGGGATCATGAAACATATCGGATCGATCGCGGCCATCGTCTTGACGCTGGCCATGGCTCCTGGCGCCTCGGCGAAGGACGGCAAGACCTATGTCGTCGTCAACCCGGAGGCCGGCGTCCCGGTGTTCGCCGGCGACATCGCGGACCGGCCGTATCGCGTGATCGGCGAGGTCAAGGCCGGCGTGCGCAAGGCGACGATCTTCAGCAAGGCCTCGTCGGAGGCCAAGATCTTCCGCGAACTCTGGGAGCGTGCCGAGAAGATGGGGGCGGACGCGGTCATCAACGCGCGCTACGGCAACTCCCACGTTGCCGTCGTCAGCTGGGGCAAGACCAACGCCACCGGCACCGCGATCAAGTTCACCGCGCCGGCGGCGGCACAATAACGATCTCCTGACGCATACCAGGGGCCCCTGGGACAGCAACGGCCGTCCGTCGCCGTCCCGCGTCTGCATCCGCTGGCAGCTGGGCCCTTTCGGTCGTGCTGCGCCTTTCGAAGCCCGTACGGGTGGGGAAGGAGGCGCTGCGACAGCTCGGCGCTTACCGATCAGTTGGGATGCCCGGCGCCGCAAGCCATGACGGCACGCTTATTGCGCCGGCGATACCCGCCAGATCGTGTTGCCGACGTCGTCCGCGACCAGCAGGCTGCCGCTCTTGTCGCCGATCACGCCCACCGGGCGCCCGTGCGCCTTGCCGTCCTTGTCGAGGAAGCCGGTCAGCACGTCGACCGGCTTGGCGCCCTCCACCGGGAAGCCGCGCGACGCGAAGGGGACGAAGACGACCTTGTAGCCCGATACCGGCTTGCGGTTCCACGAGCCGTGCTCGCCGATGAAGGCACCGCTGGCGAAGCGGCTCCCCAGCTTGACGTCGCCCGCGAAGGTCAGCCCCAGCGCGGCGACGTGCGGCCCCAGCGCATAATCGGGGCGCTTCGAATATTGCTGCAGGTCGGGGCGCTGCGGGTCGACCCGCGTGTCGGGATAGCCGCCCCAATAGAACCACGGCCAGCCGAACTGGTCGCCCAGTTCCACCTGCGTCAGATAATCGGGCGCGAGGTCGGAGCCGAGCATGTCGCGCTCGTTGACCACGGTCCACAGCTGGTTGTTGAACGGGCTGATCGCCATCCCCTGCGGGTTGCGCAGGCCCGACGCGAAGATGCGGAACGTCTTCTGCTCGGGGTAGACCTGGAGGATATTGGCGCGGAATTTCTCGGCATCGAGGCCGTTTTCCGCGATGTTCGAGGACGAGCCGACGCCGACGTACAGCGTGCGCCCGTCCGGCGCGGCGATCAGCGTGCGCGCCCAGTGGTTGCCGCCGCCGTTGAGCTTGACGATCAATTCGGGCTTGGCGGTGATCTGCGTCGCGCCCTCGGTATAGGGCACGCGTACCACGGAATCGGTGTTGGCCACGTAGAGCTGGCCGCCGAGCAGCGCCATGCCGGTCGGCGAGTTGAGCCCGGTCATGAAGACGTGCCGCTCTTCGGCGATGCCGTCGCCGTTCGCGTCGCGCAGCAGCGTGATGCGGTTCGCCGACGGCACGCCCGCGCCCGCCTTCTTCATCAGCAGGCCCATCACCAGCCCCTGGATGCCGCCACCGTCGCGCGGCGGCGAATTGGTTTCCGCCACCAATATGTCGCCGTTGGGCAGGCGATAGAGCCAGCGCGGGTGGTCCAGCCCCTTGGCGAACGGCTGCACCTTGAGTCCTGCGCCGGGCGTCGGAGTCGCATTGCCCTGCCAGCCGACCACGTCGGCGACCTTCACCGTGGGGATCGTCTGGATCCGTGCCTCGGTGATCGCGGGGCGCTTGCCGGTGACCCGGTCGAACGGCACCTGTGCGCTGTCCGGCCAGGCGAGGTAGACGACCACTGCCACCGCGACGACGACGAGGAGCGCGGCGACGCGCAGGATGTGCTTCAGCATGGGCCTAGGATAGGCGTGGCCGGCGGCGGGCGGAAGGGGTGGATACGAAAAGGCCGCCGGCGCCAGAGGGGGCAGCGCCGACGGCCACGCGTCAAGCCGGCAAATGCCGGCGCGCGATC
>JBKBTU010000174.1:0-5710 GCA_046290715.1 Sphingomonas sp.
CAGCCGCTGGGCGGCGCTGCTCTGGGCGGGCGGGATCGTCTGGCTGGCGTGGGACTATGCCGGCCCGGCACCGCAAGGGGGCGGCAACACCGCCGGCATCGTCGATGCCTCGGGCGAGGCCGCCAATGCCGCCGACCTCGCCGCGGTCGCCAACCTGATCGGCGGCTGATCCCGGCGCTGTTGGACGCTGCGCGCGCCGGCGGGCGGGCAAAAACCGCCAAGCCGCTGCCGTATCTGGGATTTCGCTGCGGTGGCGAAGCGGGGCTGTCCTACCGGTCCGGCGCCGGTCTAGTCTCGCACGGTCGCCCCTTGCGAAGCAGGCGTGGCGCGGCTTTTGACAGGGGGTGCAGGAATAGAAACGATGAGGCTGGATCGTTTCCGTTAAGGTGTTCGACTTGTCTAGGTTGCCCGATCGGTCCGGGGTCAGCACCGCCGCCGCGTCGGTGCATGGAAGTCGGCAGGCTTGTCGGCGATCCAGCGCAGGAAGCGCGCGATCTCGGGATGGGCACGCAGCACCGCCGGATCGGCATAGTCGCGCGCCAGCAACGCGTTGGGCACCGTCGCGTGGATCGTGCGGTGGCAGATCGGATGCACCGGCGCGGTGATCCGCCCGCCTTCGGACTTGGGGATCAGGTGGTGCCACTCGACCTTGGTGCCGAGCGGTCGCTCGCACAGCGCGCAGGCCGGCGGCGGCGCCTCGCGCGCGGCCCGCGCTGCGGCTTCGGCCAGCCCTGCCTTGCGCTTTACCCGTCCGACCATCGTCGACCCGATATAGGGACCGGGCGGCCCGGCCCCAAACGCCAGAAGGGCGGGCCTGCGCTGCGCAGACCCGCCCTTCCGCTGTTGCCCTGACGGGAACCGCTTAGAAGTGCGCGACGATGCCGCCCATCGGACGGAAGCTGTGCGCATCGTCGAAGGTCGACACTTCGAGACGCAGGCGCAGGCCCGAATTGCCGGTGATGCCGCCCAGGCCGATGTCCTTCGGGCCGACCTCGGTGCCGATGCCGTACACGGTCGCGTGATAGTCGCGGTTCAGGTTGCCGACGACGCCCGGCGCGAACTTGTCGAAGTTGTTCCAGCGATAGCCGACCTTGCCGTAGAACAGGCCGCTGTCGCCGGCGCGGAAGCCGAAGCGGCCATAGGCGCCATACTGCCAGTCGATGTCACCCGACACGCCCTTGGCAACCGAACCCTCGGCACCGACGAACACGGGACCCAGCGGCACGTTGAAGCCGACGATGCCCTCGATCAGCGCGCCGTCCAGGTTGTAGCCCTTCGGCTGCGCGGGGATACCGGCGACCGCCTGGCGGTCGAACTGCTCCCAGCCACCCATGATCGCGACGTACGGCTCGATGCCGAAGGCGCGCGTGCCATCCGGAGCCTGGGGCGCGGTGTCGACCTGCGCGTCCGTGGCGACGGCGGTGTCGGCCGGGGCGGTGGTGCCGGTGGTCGACATGTCCTGCGCAAAGGCGGGGACGGCAAAGGACGCTGCCGCAACGGCGGCCGCGAGGGCGAGCTTACGCATGTGTGATTACCTTGTGTTGCCTCAACTCGGGCTGCCGCGATCCGATCGCCGGCGTGCCCAGGTCGCTCCAAACCTGCCAATTACGGCTTTGTTGCAGCGCGACGGAACTTTTGGTCGCAACCTGCGCATTTGTGGCTTTGGGGCAACAGTTCCTGTCACATAGGTGAACGAAATGCGACTTTTGCGTGGTTCAGGATGCCACACTGCCGCCTTGGTCTCCCTCGGAACGCCATTCGCTGCTGCGAATACGCCAGGCATGCGCATGCGGATCGTCGCTCTCGATCCCATCCGCGGCCTTGTGGAGGACCAGTGTCGCCATCCGGCGGAACCGCGCACCGGCGCGCGTGGTGCCCATGACGGTGATCGGCACGCTGATGTAGCGCTGCCCCGCCCCGGCATCGGGATCGAACGGCGCGCCGACCGCGACGCGGAGCCCGGTGTACGCGCCATATTCGGCGGCGAGCGCGGCGCGCGACATACCCGACGGCGCGGCCGGCGTGTCCCACAGCGCCCAAGCCTCGTCATACCGCCCCGCGGCGAGCGCATCTGCATAGCGGCGAGCAACAGCCTCGGGCGGCGCACTGTCGGCTAGCGGTGCCGACGTCCCGGATGCGGCGGCGGGCGTCGCCGCGGGTTCGATCGGGGCTTTGCTCCCCGTCGGCGTAGGCGCGGGGGTCGCGGCGTAATTGGCGATGTCCTGCTCCGCGCGGGATGCCGCAGCACCGACATCGACGCCGTTGCGACCCGGCGTGTCGCCGGGATCGGAGCAGCCGACCAGGGCAAGGGCCCCGGCCAGACAAGGCATCATCACACCACGCATGCGCTTTGCGAACTCCGTCGGTCAACAAGGGCGGCTCGAACGCCGCCCCGCCGTCATCGTTCCTTAGGGACGCAACGCGACGTCGTCGGCGTCGCTGGTATCCTCATCGTCGTCGGCATCGCCTGCGCTGTCGTCGTCGAAGGCGTCCTGCGCGTCGTCCTCGTCCATGTCCTCCTCGTCCATGGTGACGCTCGCGTCGGTTTCACCGACCTCTTCGGAGTCCATGTCGAGATCGTCGATCGATTCGTCCTCGACGTCGTCGTCGCCGAGGTCCGGGTCGAGGTCGGTCAGCACCAGCCCGTCGCTCGGGCCGTTGCGCGTCGCCTCCAGGATCTCCGCGCGCTGGCTCTCGTCATAGCCTTCCTCGTCGTAGCCGTCGTCGCCCGATCCGTGGCTCATGACCTGATGTCCGCCCATCGCTAACCTCCTTCAATGTGGAGTGCGAACGGCGGGACGGCGGCGCGGGTTCCGCCGCGCGCGTCAGGCCGGGCGGAACAGGCGACCGCGCTCGGTGACGACGACGATCAGCAGCGCGACGGTGCCGCAGACGAGGAACCCGCCGGCGAGCGGCGCGGTGGTGCCGTTGAACGCCTGGCCGATGACCACCCCGATCATCGCACCGAACGTCACGCTGGTGAAGCCCTGCACGCTCGAAGCGGTGCCGGCGATGCGCCCCATATTCTCCATCGCCATCGACGAGAAGTTGGAGGTCGCAAGGCCGAAGCACCCCATCGTCAGCGCTTGAAGGACGACGAAGCCGACCAGCGTCTCGTACCCGGCGAGCGCGATGGCGAGGTGGATCGCGCTCAGCACCACCAGCAGGCTGACCGCGCTGTGGCTGATCAGCCGCGTGCCGAGCCGCATGACGAGACGCGCATTGGTGAGGTTCGCCGCCGCCATCAGCATCGCGGTCAGCGCGAACATCAGCGCGAGCAGCCGCGGCCGCTCGAACGTGTCGAACATGATCTGCTGCACCGAGTTCAGGTAGCCGTAGAGCGCGCCCATCAGCGACGTCGACGCCAGCGTGTAGCCGAGCGACCAACGGTCCGACAGCGTCTGCCGCCACCCCGACGCGATCCGGCCGATCGCCAGCGGCTGGCGCGCCTCCGGACGCAGCGTTTCGGGCATACGGACGAAGAACCACGTCCAGATCGCGAGGCTGAGGCCGCCGACCACCCAGAAGATGCCGCGCCAGTTGGCGAAGAGCAGCACCGTCTGGCCGAACGCGGGCGCGAGCACCGGGACGATCATGAACACCATGAACGCGATCGACATCACCCGCGCCATCGGGCGGCCGTGATAACAGTCGCGCACCATCGCCACCGTCGCGACCCGGGTCGCGGCGACCATCGCGCCGCCGAACACGCGCGCGGCGAGCAGCAGCGTGAAACTCGCCGACATCGCGCAGGCGGCGTTGGCGATCGCATAGCCGCCGATCGCCCATAGCAGCACGGTGCGCCGGCCGAACCGGTCGGCAAGCGGGCCGTGCGCGAGTTGCGCGACGCCGAAGCCGAGCACGAAGGCGGTGATGATGAACTGCCGCTGGTTCTCGGTCTCGACGCCGAGCGCATGACCGATCGCGGGTAGCGCGGGCAGCATCGAATCGATGCCGAGCGCAGCGAGCGACATCAGCGCCGCGACGAGTGCGACGAACTCGACGAAGCCGATCGGCGCACCCGCCGGTTCGACGGGAGGCAGCAGCGGCGCAGGCGCGGCGGGTGCGCCGGCATCGACCGGCGACGGGGAGAGCGATGAACGGGTCACGATAGTTGCCCCTAACCGCTGGCGCGCCGGTTCGGAACCCCGCTTGAACCTCTCGGTCGGCCGGCCTACGTGTGGTGCGGTAATAAGACACACGGAGCATCGTCATGACCCGCCTGCTCGTCTGCTGCGCCGCGCTCGCCCTGCCCCTCGCCGCGTGCGACCGATCGAGCGAAGGCACGTCTGTGACGATCAACGCCGACGGCGGCAACACGCTCGGCTCGATCGACGGGCGTTCGGGCGAGGTGAAGGTCAACCTTCCCGGCTTCTCCGGTCAGATCAAGCTGCCGAAGGTCCAGCTCGATGCGACCAACTTCGATCTCAACGGCGTCCACCTCTATCCCGGATCGACGATCGATGCGGTGGACGTCGGCAGCAGCGACAAGGATGCGGGCGTCCGCATCCGCTTCACCAGCCCGGCGACGCCTGAACAGGTGCGAGGCTGGTTCAACGAACGGTTGGGCAAGGTCGGCTTCCAGCTCAAGCAGGACGGCGCCGGTCTCACCGGCACCACGGACGAAAACAAGCCCTTCCGCCTCGACCTTGACGGTGACGGCGGCACGCGCGCGAAGGGAACGATCGTCCTCGGCGGCTGACGCGCGTCAGAGCGCGCGCACCGCCTCCAGCACGGCGGCGGCATGGCCGGGGACCTTGACCTTGCGCCAGGCCTTCGCCAGCCGTCCATCGGCATCGAACAGGAACGTCGCCCGCTCGATGCCCATGTAGGTGCGGCCGTACATCTGCTTTTCGCCCCACACGCCGAACGCGTCGCAGGCGCTGCCGTCCTCGTCGCTGGCGAGACTGACGGTCAGGCCGTGCTTGGCGACGAACTTGCCATGGCTGGCCGGGGAGTCCTTGCTGATCCCGAGGACGCTCGCGCCCGCCGCCGCGAAGTCGGCGGACAGTGTCGAAAAGTCCTGCGCCTCGCGCGTACAGCCCGACGTGTCGTCCTTCGGGTAGAAGTAGATCACCGCCGGCATCGCCAGATCGCCGAGTTCGAATGGATTGCCGTCGGGCGTGGTGACCGTCACCGCGGGGATCTCCGCACCTTCATCCATCGCTCACTCCTGTCATGGCGGACCAACTCCGCTGCACCTCGTGCCGCGTCGCCGAAAAGGCCGCAAGCACCGCCTCCCAATCCGCCGAACCCAGTGCCCGCGCGATGAGATCGCGCGTCGCGGGCGGCGGCTCGGCGGCATCGGGAGCCACCAGTCGCATGATCACGAGCAGGCGCGTCAGCAGGTCATGCGCAGGCGCAAGCGCGGCCGGCAGCAGTTCCTCGTCGATCAGCGCGGCGATCGCCCGGTCGAGGCGCGGGTCGAAGCCCGTGCGGTGGGCAAGCTGCGCGAGGTGCACGGTGAATTCCAGATCGACCAGGCCGCCCGGCAGCAGCTTGGCATCGAGGGGGCCCGCCGGCGGCTTGTGCCGCGCCATGTCGGCACGCATCGTCGCCGCCTCGTCTGTCAGGTTTCGACTGGGGCGGCGCCCCGCCAGCACCTCTGCGACGATGGCCGCAACGTCGCCTCGTACAGCCTCCGATCCGAACACGGGCCGCGCGCGGGTCAGCGCCATATGCTCCCACGTCCACGCCTCTTCCCGCTGGT
>JBKBTU010000175.1:0-2421 GCA_046290715.1 Sphingomonas sp.
CAGCCGGCCCCGGCTGCGGCGGCATGGAGCGGATCGGTCGCGGTTCGGCTGTCGGTCATGGCGCAGGCTCCTTCGATGAGTGTCCGAAACGGATTTATCCACTGGCGGTTCCGCGCGGTGCCTGTTCGAATCATCCGCGGGGCGTTAACGAGGCGGGATGGCTCATTCGGGTTTCGTTCCGCTCCGCATCTTCTCGTCCTACACGATGCTCGACGGGGCGATCGATCCCAAGGCGATCGCCAAGCAGGCCAAGGCGCTCAAATTCCCTGCCGCAGGGCTCACCGATCGCAACGGCCTCTATGCCGCGATGGCGTTTTCGGATGCCGCGAAGAAGGACGGCGTGCAGCCGGTGATCGGTACGATGCTGTGCGTCGCGCGGCCCGACATGCCCGACGGCGTCGCCGCGCCGCTCGACTGGATCGCGCTCTATGCCCAGGATGCGACCGGCTACGACAATCTGTGTGCGCTGGTCAGCCTCGCGCATCTCGATCGGCCGATCGAGCTCGCCGCGCACGTCGACTTCGGGGCGCTGGAGGGGCGTACCGAGGGCCTGATCGCGCTGACCGCGGGTGGGGAGGGGGCGCTGGCCCGCCTGTTCCATGAGGACCAGCCGGCGCGCGCCGCCGCCTATTGCGACCGGCTGCAGGCGTTGTTCGGCGATCGGCTCTACGTCGAGATCGCGCGCCGCGGCGATGCGATCGAGGAGGCGGCGGAACAGGCGCTGATCGATCTCGCCTATGCCCGCGACCTGCCGCTGGTCGCGGTCAATCCGTGCTGCTTCACGGATAGCGGCTTTCTCGACGCGCACGACGCGATGCTGTGCATCGCGCATTCGACCTATGTCGAAAGCGAGGATCGCGTGCGCAGCTGCCCTGACGCCTGGCTCAAGCCCGCCGACGCGATGAAGCAATTGTTCGCCGACCTGCCAGAGGCGATCGACAACACGCTCGTCGTCGCGCAGCGCTGCGCGGTGATGGCGCCGTATCGCAAGCCGATCCTGCCCAGCCTCGCGGGCGACCGCGAGGGTGAGGCGGCGATGCTGCGCGCCGAGGCGGCCGCCGGGCTGGAGGCGCGGCTCGACCGGATCGAGGAATTGGGCATGCAGCCCGCCGACGATCCGAACTGGCGCGAGGCCTATCGCGAGCGGCTCGCCTTCGAGGTCGACGTCATCGTCCAGATGGGCTTCCCCGGCTATTTCCTGATCGTCGGCGACTTCATCAAATGGGCCAAGGATCACGACATTCCCGTGGGGCCGGGCCGCGGATCGGGCGCGGGCTCGGTCGTCGCCTGGGCGCTGACGATCACCGACCTCGATCCGATGAAGCTCGGCCTGCTGTTCGAACGCTTCCTCAACCCGGAACGCGTGTCGATGCCCGACTTCGACATCGACTTCTGCGAAACCCGGCGTGGCGAGGTCATCCGCTACGTGCAGGAGAAATACGGCCGCGACCAGGTCGCGCAGATCATCACCTTCGGTAAGCTGAAGGCGCGCGCGGTGCTTAAGGACACCGGTCGCGTGCTCCAGATGAGCTATGGCCAGGTCGACCGGCTCGCCAAGCTGGTGCCGAACCACCCGACCGACCCCTGGGACCTCAAACGCGCGCTCAACGGCGTGCCCGAGCTCGCCAAGGAATATGCCAACGACAATCAGGTCCGCCGGTTGCTCGATCTGGCGACCAAGCTCGAAGGGTTGCCGCGCCATTCCTCGACCCACGCCGCCGGCGTGGTAATCGGCGACCGGCCGCTCGCGCAGCTGGTGCCGCTGTACCGCGATCCGCGCTCGGACATGCCGGTCACGCAGTTCGACATGAAATATGTCGAGGGCGCCGGGCTGGTGAAGTTCGACTTCCTGGGCCTGAAGACGCTATCGGTCCTGAAGAAGGCGGTGCAACTGCTTCAGAAGCGGGGTATTTCCGTCGATCTGGATGCGCTCGCCTGGGACGACGCGGGCGTCTACAAACTGCTCCAGAAGGGCGACACGGTCGGCGTGTTCCAGCTCGAATCGGAGGGCATGCGCCGGACGCTCAGCGCGGTGCGTCCGACCAATTTCGGCGACATCGTCGCGCTCGTCTCGCTCTACCGGCCGGGACCGATGGACAACATCCCGAGCTTCGGTCGCCGCAAGCAAGGGACGGAGGAGATCCTCTACCCGCATCCGCTGCTCGAACCAATCCTGAAGGAGACCTACGGGATCTTCGTCTATCAGGAACAGGTGATGCAGGCGGCGCAGATCCTCGCCGGCTACAGCCTCGGCGGGGCCGATCTGCTGCGCCGCGCGATGGGCAAGAAGATCAAGGCGGAGATGGACGCGCAGCGCGCGACCTTTGTCGCCGGCTGTGCCGAGCACAACGGCATCAACAAGGATTACGCCAACCAGCTGTTCGACTTGATCGACAAGTTCGCCGGCTATGGTTTCAATAA
>JBKBTU010000175.1:2518-5090 GCA_046290715.1 Sphingomonas sp.
AAGAGCCACGCGGCGGCGTATGCGCTGCTCGCTTATCAGACCGCCTGGCTGAAGGCGCATCATCCGCACGAATTCTTCGCCGCCTCGATGTGCTACGACATGGCGCAGACCGACAAGCTCTGCGTCTTCGTAGACGACATGCGGCGGCTGGGGGTCGGCGTCGTGGGGCCGGACATCAATCGCAGCGACGCCGAATTCGACGTCGAGGAGACGCCGGATGGCCTCGCCGTCCGTTATGCGCTCGGTGCACTGAAGTCGGTCGGCGAAGGCGCGATGGAGAAACTGGTCGCCGAGCGAAGCGCTGCCGGCCCGTTCAAGAGCCTCGACGATCTCGCCAACCGGGTCGATCCGCGGCTCATCAACAAGCGCCAGCTCGAGACGCTCGCGGCGGCCGGCGCGTTCGACGCGATCGAGCCCAACCGCGCCGCCGTCCATGCCGTCGCCGAGACGATCCTCGGCCTCGCCGCGCACACCCATGCCGGCCGGACCAGCGGGCAGGGCGGCCTGTTCGGCGCCGATGACGTGGCGGGCG
Organism: Sphingomonas sp.; assembly: GCA_046290715.1. GTDB lineage: Bacteria > Pseudomonadota > Alphaproteobacteria > Sphingomonadales > Sphingomonadaceae > Sphingomonas. The sequence continues at coordinate 3,051 of JBKBTU010000175.1, forward strand.
ATACGATCAAGCTCCCGCCCGGCCTGCGCTGGACGATGGCGCAGGCGATGGAGCAGGAGAAGGAGGCGTTCGGCTTCTACTTCTCGGCGCATCCGGTCGACCGGCATGCGCACCTCGCCAGGATGCATGGCGCGCGTCAGTATGTCGCTCTGACCGAATTGCGGATTCCGGAGGACGGCACCCGCGCCGGTGCGACGATGGCGGTGCTGGTCGAGGAAGCGCGGTGGCGCACGTCCGCGCGCGGCAAGCGCTACATGATGGCGACGCTGTCGGATGCGAGCGGGCAGTTTGTCGCCACGTGCTTTGACGACGGTGTCGCCGCCGATCTCGAGGAGGCGGCGCGCTGCGGCGGCTGCGGCCTCATCACCGTGGAGCTCGACCGCCGGCCCGGCGAGGAGACGCCGCGCGTGTCGGTGAAGCGTATTCAGCCGTTCGAAGGCCTGGCCGCCCACGCCCGCTTCACCATCGAGGCGCGAGTCGCCAACGGGCAGGCGCTCGACGCACTGGCGGCCTTGCTCGCCCAGCATCGCGGCGCCCGCGGCGAGGTGCGCGCGCGCCTGGCGGTCGACGGCGGGGAGGCGATCGTGCTGCTCGGGCGGGACTTCCTGCTCGATCTCGAACTGGTCGAGGCGATCCAGACGATCCCCGGAATCAGCGATGTGGCGCTCGACCGCGTCGCCTCGCAACTGCGCTCGGTCGGCTGACATGCCGATCGACACCGCACTGCCGTTCCGGCCCGTCCGCATCGCGGTTCTGACCGTCTCCGACACGCGCGGCCTCGCCGAGGACCGGTCGGGCGACACGTTGGTCGCGCGGTTGCAGGAGGCAGGCCACGACCTCGCCGATCGGGTCATCCTGCGCGACGACGCCGACGCGATCGTCGCGCAGCTTGAACGCTGGATCGACGATCCGTCGGTCGACTGCGTCGTCACCACCGGCGGCACCGGCGTCACCGGGCGTGACGTCACCCCAGAGGCGGTCGAGCGGGTCGCGACCAAGATGATCCCGGGCTTCGGCGAGCTGTTCCGCTACCTCAGCTTCGCGACGATCGGCACGTCGACCGTCCAGTCGCGCGCTTGCGCGTGCGTCGCGCGCGGCACCTATATCTTCGCGCTCCCCGGCTCGACCGGCGCGGTGAAGGACGGCTGGGACGGCATTCTTCGCGACCAGCTCGACAGCCGCCACCGTCCCTGCAACTTCGTCGAGCTGATGCCGAGGCTCAACGAGGCCTGATCACCCCGCCTGCATTACGGCGAGCTCGTGCCCGTCGGGATCGGCGAAGTGGAAGCGGCGGCCGCCGGGAAAGGCGAAGATCGGCAGCGTCACCCGCCCGCCTGCGGACCCGACCGCAGCGAAGGCCGCTTCGATGTCGTCGACCTCCACCACGGGCAGCGCAGCAGTTGTCTTCTGCTCGTCGTCGGCCTGGAAGCCGATGTCGGTATCGCCGCTCGTGGTCGCCGCATAGGTCGGGCCGAAATCGCTGAACGTCCAGCCGAATGCCGCTGCGTAGAAGGCCTTCGCGCGACCGGTGTCCGCCACCGGCAGTTCCAGATAATTCAGCCGTGCCATACGCTCCTCCTGATCCGTGTTCTTGCTATGTTCTAGCCGCGCTCCTACCATCGCGCAATGCCCCGAGTCCCTGCCAAACGTCCGGTGCGCGGCGCGACGCTGAACGCGGAGAGCCAGCGGTTCAACCTGCCCCAGACCGAGGCCGACGGCGACTGGCTCGATGCGCGCGAGACGATCGACGGGGAGGTGCCGACCCTGCGCACGACGGTGACCGTCGAGCGGCCGCGGACGATCATCAGCCGCAATGCCTCGCCCGACATCGGGTTCGATCGGTCGATCAATCCCTATCGCGGCTGCGAGCATGGCTGCATCTATTGCTTCGCCCGCCCGACGCATGCCTTTCACGACCTGTCGCCCGGCCTCGATTTCGAAAGCCGCCTGTTCGCCAAGCCCGAAGCGGCGGCGTTGCTCCGCGCCGAACTGCGCAAGCCCGGTTACCAGGTCGCGCCGATCGCGCTCGGCACCAACACC
>JBKBTU010000175.1:5100-5710 GCA_046290715.1 Sphingomonas sp.
TCAGCCGATCGAATCGGACTGGCGGATCACGCGCAGCGTCCTGGAGGTGTTGAGCGAGACGCGCCACCCGTTCACCATCACCACCAAATCGGACCGTGTCACCCGCGACATCGACCTCATCGCCCCGATGGCGGCGCAGGGTCTCGCGGGCGTGGCGCTGTCGATCACCTCGCTCGACCCGCGTACCGCCGCGACGGTGGAGCCGCGCGCGCCGCATCCCGAACGACGCCTGCTCGCGGTGCGGCGCCTCGCCGATGCGGGCGTGCCGGTCTACGTTTCGATCGCGCCGGTCATCCCGGCGGTGACCGACCATGAAATGGAGCACCTCGTCGCGCGCGCCGCGGCGGCGGGCTTCGGCGCGGCGCCATTGTTCGTCGGTCCAGGTCGCGCGGTCGGCGGGGTCGAGGTCGGTGGCGGGGACGGCGGCGCTGGCGTCGACATGGGTGCGCAGCCAGCGATCGGCGCGGGCGAGCGTGCGGATCGGGGCGAGGTCGTCCTCACTCGCCACCCCCGCCGCCCCGAAGCGCGCGGCGAGGAACAGGCCGGCGCGGCCCGGTGCCGCCGATTGTTCGACCAGATCGAGAAACTGTTCGAAGTCCGCCGCGGCGAG
>JBKBTU010000176.1:0-5619 GCA_046290715.1 Sphingomonas sp.
GACCAGCGCACCGACAACACCGTCGGCGAAGACGGCAAGACCAAGGTCAGCACCTATTCGACGGTGACGCTGGAGGCGACGCCGAAGATGGCCGAGCAGGTCGCGGTCGCCCGCACCATCGGCGAATTGTCGCTGTCGCTGCGCGCGCTCGCGGACAATTCGAGCGAACTCGAAGAGGCGATCGCCAGCGGCGCGGTCAAGGTGCCGGACGGCGATCCCAGGGCCGAAAAGGCGATGATGGTCCGCGTCGCCTCGCAGCCGCAGAGCGGCAGCTCGAGCTATGCGACCGGTGCGGACGTCTCGCGCTTCCAGCGCAGCACCGTGCCGTCGAAGGCGCCGCAGGGCGCGCTTTCGCCGATGGGCGGCCAGCCCAGCGGCACACCCGGAACGGCGGCCGCCGTCGTCACCGGACCCGCCGTGCGCGTGGCGCGCGGCAACAACGTGACCGTGGTTCCGGTCGGGGGGAAGAATTAAGATGCGCAACCTCGTATCATCCGGCGCGCTCGCCGCGGCGCTGATCGCGGCGGTCGGCGGCATGGCCGACGCACGGCCCGCGGGTCCGGCCGGCACGCGCGCTGCGGGCAGCGTCAGCAGCTCGGGCGTCGTCCAGGTCAACACCGGCCGCGGCCGCCTCGTCACCCTCTCGCGGCCGATGAGCGACGTGTTCGTCGCCGACGAGACGATCGCCGACGTCCAGGTCCGCTCGCCGACGCAGCTCTACATCTTCGGCCGCAAGACCGGCGAGACGACGATCTCGGCGACCACCAAGAGCGGCGCGGTCGTCTATGCGACCACCGTCCGCGTCGGCAACAACCTCGATTCGATCAGCGCGATGCTCCAGCTCGCGATGCCGGAAGCGCAGCTCACCGCGACGCCGATGAACGGCCTGGTGCTGCTCACCGGCACGGTCGCCGGGCCGGGCGACGCCGCCGAGGCGGAGCGACTGGTGCAGGCCTATGTCGGCGATGCGACCAAGGTCCTCTCGCGCGTCCGCACCGCGACGCCGCTGCAGGTCAATCTGCAGGTTCGCATCGTCGAGGTCAGCCGCAGCTTCATCAAGAACGTCGGCGTCAACCTCCAGACCTTCGACGGCACCGGCGGCTTCAAGTTCGGCGTCGCGCAGGGACGCGGAGCGACGCAATATGCCCCATTCGGCGGCCTATTCACCGGCGGCGGTTCCGGAACCTCCTCGGCGGGCACCACCAATCTCGCGGCGGGCTCGACCGGCAGCACGCTCGGCCTCGCCAGCAAGCTGTTCGGCGTCAACTTCCTCAGCGCGATCGACCTCGGCGAGACGACGGGACAGGTGACGACGCTCGCCAACCCCAACCTCACCGCGCTGTCGGGCGAGACCGCGACCTTCCTCGCCGGCGGCGAGGTGCCGATCCCGATCGCGCAAGGGTTGGGCGCCGTGTCGGTCGACTACAAGCAATATGGCGTCAGCCTCGCCTATACGCCGACCGTGCTGTCGGACGGCCGCATCTCGCTGCGCGTCCGGCCCGAAGTGTCGCAGCTCGATTATTCGAACGCCGTCGCGCTCAACGGCACCCGCGTGCCGGGCCTCACCACCCGCCGGGCGGAAACGACGCTGGAGCTCGGCTCGGGCCAGAGCATGATGATCGGCGGGCTGCTCCAGAACAGCCACAACAACAACATCCAGAAGACGCCGTTCCTCGGCGACCTGCCGATCATCGGCTCGCTGTTCCGCTCCAACGGCTTCCAGCGCAACGAGACCGAGCTGGTCATCATCATCACGCCGTATCTGGTGAAGCCGGTGAACAGCCCGTCGCAGATCGCGCTGCCCACCGATGGCTATCGCGCGCCCGACGATGCCGACCGTATCCTGCTCGGCACGCTCAGCCGGGGCGGCGGCGGCCCACGTCCGGTGCCGGTGGCGGTCCCCGGCGGCCCTGCGCCCGCACCGGTGATCGGTGCCGAAGCGAGCGTGCCCGCGACGCCGCGGCGCGACGCTCCGGTCGCCGATCCGCGCGCCACTCCCCGCAAGAAGGGCGCGGTTCCCGCTCCCGGCTTCTCCAACTGATCCGCTGTTCGAAGGACATGGCTTCGATGACCTACCGTTCGATCCTTCTTGCCGCTTTGACGCTGCCGGCGCTGTCGCTCGGCGGCTGCATGGGCACCGAGAACCGCGGCCTGGAATCGGTCCACCAGCCGGTGGTGGCCCGTAACGATTATGCGCTCGACCTTGCCACCGCCGGCAGCCGGCTGGCCCCGGGCGAGAGCCGCCGCCTCGCCGGCTGGATGAACGCGATGCACCTGGGCTTCGGCGACCGCGTCGCGATCGACGAGGCGGGCTACGCCGCCGCGCCGGCACGCGACGAGATCGCCGCGCTGGTCGCGAGCTACGGCCTGCTCCTGTCGGAGGATCGCCCGGTCACCGCCGCACCGGTCACGCCGGGAACGGTGCGCGTCGTCGTCAGCCGCATGCACGCCGCCGTGCCGGGATGCCCCGACTGGAGCCGCGACGGCGGCCACGAATTCGAAGGCAGCACCTCGTCCAACTTCGGCTGCGCGATCAACAGCAACCTCGCCGCGATGGTCGCCCGCCCGGGCGACCTCGTCCGCGGTGCCGATCCGTCGACGCTCGCCGATACCGCGGTGAACACCAAGGCGATCGAGGCTTATCGCAAGAAGCCCGCGACCGGTGCCGGCGCGCTCGAAGCCGCCACCACGGGAGGCAAGTGATATGAACGCACCCTGGAAGCCCGCGGGCGTAGCGCATCGCGAGCCCTTCGCCGCCTATGTCTGCGACGAGACCACCGCCGAGACGCTGCGGCCCGTCGCCTCGGAACTCGGCTGGTCGGTCGACAAGGTCCACAAGGGCGGCCTGCGCAACGCGGTGCAGTCGCTGTCCGTCTCGGCCAGCCCGCAGATCCTGTTCGTCGACCTCGCCGAATCGGGCGATCCGCTCAACGACATCAATGCGCTCGCCGAGGTCTGCGAACCCGGCACGGTGGTGATCGCCGCCGGCCAGGTCAACGACGTGCGGCTCTACCGCGACCTCGTCGCGAGCGGCATCCAGGACTATCTGCTGAAACCGCTGCATCCCGACGCGCTGCGCGAGGCGTTCGGCCATGCGCAGGCGATGCTCAACGCCCCCAAGCTCGCCGAGGCGGTGGTCGACCGGCCGCATTGCGGCATCGCGGTGATCGGCACGCGCGGCGGCGTCGGCGCCTCGACGATCGCGACCTCGCTCGCCTGGCTGACCAGCGAGAAGGAAAAGCGCTCCACCGCGCTGCTCGATCTCGACGTGCATTTCGGCACCGGCGCGCTGACGCTCGACCTCGAGCCGGGCCGCGGCCTCACCGACGCGATCGAGAATCCCAGCCGCATCGACGGACTGTTCATCGAACGCGCGATGGTGAAGGCGACCGAAAAGCTCGCCGTCCTCTCCGCCGAGGCGCCGATCAACGCGCCGCTGATGACCGACGGCGCCGCCTTCTACCAGTTGCAGGAAGAGATGCGCGCCGCGTTCGAGGCGACCGTCACCGACCTGCCGCGCGGCATGCTGGTCCAGCACCCGCACCTGATCAGCGACATCCAGGCCGCGGTGGTGGTGACCGAGCTGACGCTCGCCGCCGCACGCGACACGATCCGCATCCTCTCCTGGCTGAAGAGCAACGCGCCGCAGACGCACGTCACCGTCGTCGCCAACCGCCTCCACGCCTCGGGACAGCTCGAGATCAGCCGCAAGGATTTCGAGGGCTCGATCGAGCGCAAGATCGATTTCGTCGTACCCTTCGACCAGAAGCTGGCGGCGCAGGCGGCCAAGCTCGGCAAGCCTTTCGCCGAGGCCGGCAAGAATTCGAAGACGGTCGCGCCGATCCTCGACCTCGCCCGCCACGTGCTCAGCGCCGGCGAGGAGCTGGTCGCGAGCGGCAAGGACGGCGGCAAGGGCAAGAGCGGGGGCAAGGACGGCGCCAAGGGCAAGTCGCTGATCGGCGGCCTGTCCGCGCTGCTGCCCAAGCGCGCCAAGAAGTAACCCCTCGCCGTCCCCCGCGGGGCGGCGAAACGACCGGAGGCGAGAAGCGCCGCGATGGATCTGTTGCCCCTCCTGATGGTGTCGACCGGCGCCGTGATCGCGCTCGGCCTCGTGCTGTTCGCCTTCGCGGGTCCGTCGCCGCAGCGTGCGCAGGCGCGCCGCATCGCCGCCATGCGCGAACGGCACGGCGACAGCGCGACCGTCGCCGAGGCGCAGATGCGCCGCATCACCGCCGGCCGTGAACAGACCAAGACCGACCTCGCCTTCGGCCGGCTGCTGCCCAATCCGGCGCAGCTCGCCAAGCGGCTGGCGATGACCGGGCGCGACTGGACGGTCGGCCAATATGGCATGGTCAGCGCCGGGCTGATCGTCATCGTCGCCGGCCTCCTGTGGCTCAAGGGCGCGCCGATCCTGCTCGCACTGCTGTTCGGCCTCGCCGTCGGCGCCGGGCTCCCGCACTGGCTGGTCGGCTATTTCATCAAGCGCCGCGTCGCCAGGTTCACCGCCAAGTTCCCCGACGCGATCGAACTGCTCGTGCGCGGCCTGCGCTCGGGCCTTCCCGTCACCGAGACGATGCAGGTCGTCGGCAACGAGGTGGAGGGGCCGGTCGGCGAGGAGTTCCGCATGGTCTCCGACAAGATGAAGATCGGCAAGTCGATGGATGCGGCGCTGCAGGACACCGCCGACCGTCTCGGCACGCCCGAATTCCAGTTCTTCGTCATCACCATCGCGATCCAGCGCGAAACCGGCGGCAACCTCGCCGAAACGCTCGCCAACCTCGCCACGGTGCTGCGCCAGCGCAGCCAGATGAAGCTCAAGATCAAGGCGATGTCGTCCGAATCCAAGGCGTCGGCCTATATCGTTGGCGCCCTCCCCTTCATCGTCTTCGCGATGATCTGGGTGATCAACCAGGGCTACATGCAGAACTTCTTCGTCGACCCGCGCCTCATCATCACCGGCATCGGCGGCCTCGTCTGGATGGGCATCGGCGTCTTCATCATGGCCAAGATGGTCAGCTTCGAAATCTGATCGGGACACACGACATGCAGCCTGCCGGACCGACGCTGATGGGGATCGACGTGCTCTGGGTCGCGACGATCCTGTCGGGCGTCGCCGCCTTCGCGGTGATGCTCGCGATCTACGCCGTCACCACGGTCAGCGATCCGATGACCAAGCGCGTGAAGGCGCTCAACGACCGGCGCGAACAGCTGAAGGCGGGCATCACCGCCTCCACCAAGCGCCGCGCCAAGCTCGTCCAGCGCAACGACACGACCGACCGGATGCGCAACGTCCTGTCGTCGCTCAAGGTGTTGCAGGACAGCCAGGTCAAGGACGCGCAGATCAAGCTGATGCAGGCCGGCATCCGTTCCAAGGAATGGGCGGTCGGCGTCATCTTCGGCCGGCTCGCGCTGCCGATCATGTTCGGCGGCCTCGCCGTGCTGTTCGTCTACGGGCTCGACTATTTCCCGACCTGGTCGCCGCTGAAGCGCTACGGCCTCGTCGCGGTCACCTTCGTCCTCGCCTACAAGGCGCCCGACATCTATCTTAAGAACAAGATCACCAAGCGCGCTGACGCGATCCGCAAGGGTCTTCCCGACGCGCTCGACCTTCTCGTGATC
>JBKBTU010000177.1:0-5610 GCA_046290715.1 Sphingomonas sp.
GCCGTGTGTCTACAACCCCAGCGCCGCCTTCGCCACGCGCTCCAGCTCTGGATCGAGCGGCGGCGGGGTCATGTCGACATTCGCCTCCAGATGGTCCGCGACTGCGGTCAGCGCATGGATGCGCGCCGCCTTCTTGTCGTTGCCATTGACCACCACCCACGGCGCGCCGCCGGTGTCGGTGCGGGCGAACATGTCGTGCATCGCTGCGAGATAGTCCTCGCGGCGCGAGCGGTTGCGATAGTCGTCGGCACCGGTCTTCCAGCGCTTCCAGGGATCGTCGAGCCGATCCTTCAGCCGTTTGTCCTGCTCGACCTGCGACACATGGACGAACAGCTTGACCAGCGTCGTGCCGCCCTCGATCAATTCGGCCTCGAAGGCGTTGATCGCGTCGTAGGCACTACGCCATTCGTCTTCCGTCGCGTAACGTTCGACCCGCTCGACCAGCACGCGGCCGTACCAGCTGCGGTCGAACACGGTAATGTTGCCGGGCTCGGGTAGGCGGGTGCGGAAGCGCCACAGGAAATCGTGCGCCTTTTCGACCACGGTCGGCGCGGCGATCGGATAGACCTCGAAATGGCGGGGGTCCCAGTCGGCGGTGAGGCGCTGGATGATGCCGCCCTTCCCCGCCGCGTCCCAGCCCTCCAGCATCACCACCGCGCGGCGGCCATGGATGATATGCGCGACGAGGATACGCTCGAGCCGCTCCTGCACCGCGGCGAGGTCGCGCTTGTAATGGCCCTTGTAAGGCTTCCTCTTCTCGAAATCGGCGAGGTCGATCATCCGCGTCTCCCTAGGTTTCGTCCGGCACGTGAACGCGCCAGTCGCCGCGGCGGCGCAGCACGAACCAGTAATAGGCGGCCGAGCCGGCGATCTGCGCGCCGGTCATGATCAGGCCCGGCCGCCCCTCCGTCGGGTCGAGCCAGCTCGTCCAGACGACATAGCCGAGCGCGATCAGCGTCACGACCGGGGCCAGCGGGTAGAGCGGCATGCGATAGCGCGCGTGGTCGGTGGTGCCGGTTCTACGCCCGACCATCGCGGCTACCGCAATGCCGGCATAGATGGCGACCAAGCCGGTGCCGCTCAGCACCAGCAACAGCGTGAGCGGCAGGAAGCAGCACGCCACGCCCACGCCGCCGACGATCAGCGTGCCGACCCAGGGCGAGCCGAAGCGCGGATGGATCTGCGTCATCCAGGCGTCGAGCGGCCGCCCCCAGCTGCCGTCGCGCGCCGTGCCGTAGAAGAAGCGCGAACAGGCGAGGATGCAGGCGATGATCGCATTGACGATGGCGATCACCACGCCGATCGCGATCGCATCGGCGAGCCAGCCGCCGCCGCGCATCCGGGCGATGAGGCCGAAGGGATCGTCGGCGACCAGCACCGCGTGGAGGTCCGGCGCGCCCATCAGCAGCGCCACCGTCGGCACGATCTCGAACAGCAAGGTGAGGACGAGGCTCGCGAGGATGGCGCGCGCGATCAGGCGCGACGGCTCGCGCATCTCCTCGCCGAAATAGACCGCGGCGCCATAGCCGTTGAGCGCAAAGATCGCGATCGAGGTGGCGAGGCCGATCGCCGCCGGCGAGGCCGGCATCAGGCCGCCGTCCTGCGGCATCACCGGCGCGGCGAGGAAGACGGCGAAGGGCCGTGCGATATCGGCCCAGCCGAGCGCGACGATCGCGACGAGCGCCAGCACCTCGCCGAGCAGGAAGAGCCCGGTCACCCACGCGTTGACCCGAATCTGGAGCAGCGCGACCAGGGTCGATGCCGCGACCACCGCCACCGCCACGGGCACCTCCGGGAGCCCCGGCCAGACCGTCGACAGCACCGCGCTGATCCCCAGCCCGGCGACCGGCGGGAAGAACAGGTTGTTGAATACGTTGACGCCGAGCATCACGAAGCCCGCGAGCGGCCCCAGCGTCTTGGCGACCGCGACATATTCGCCCCCCGCCACCGGCCAGGCGCTCGACAGTTCGGCATAGACGAAGGCGGTGGCGACGCAGACGATCCCGGCGAGCACCATCGCCCAGATCGCGCCCGTCCCCGCGACCTGCAACATGCCGGGTACGATGACGAAGACCGAGGAGGCGGGCGTCGCGACGGAGAGGGTGAGGAACAGAACGCCCATCACACCCAGGCTGCGCACCAACGGCTGCGGCGCCTGGGGAAGCAGTTGATCGTCCAGCATCGTCCCCGCTCGTAGCCCCGCGGGGGTAGTGGCATGGTTAATAGCGTGGGGGAAGAGGTGCTGCTTTCGCCGTTTGCGCGCGCGATTTATATCGGCGCGGCGATCATTAGCGGGAGACGATCATGCCCTACGAAAGCCCCTGGCAGCAGATGCGCCGCAGCGGCGACGCCGACGACATCGACTTCGAGATCAAGGGCGAGGAGCTGCAGTTCCTCGAGATCGAGCTCGACCCCGGCGAGAGCGCGGTCGCCGAAGCCGGCGCGATGGTGTGGAAGGACGCGAGCATCGCGATGACGACGGTGTTCGGCGACGGCAGCGGCGCGCAGGGCGGCGGCTTCATGGGCGCGCTGCTCGGCGCGGGCAAGCGGCTGGTGACGGGCGAGAGCCTGTTCACCACCGTCTTCACCCACGAAGGCCGCGGCAAGGCGCGCGTCGCCTTCGCCGCGCCGACGCCGGGGTCGATCCTGCCGATCCGCTTGGCCGACGTCGGCGGTCAGCTGATCTGTCAGAAGGACGCATTCCTCGCCGCCGCGAAGGGCGTGCAGCTCGGCATCTACTTCCAGCGCCGGGTGATGACCGGCCTGTTCGGCGGCGAAGGGTTCGTCATGCAGTCGCTGACCGGCGACGGCTGGGTCTTCGCGCAGATGGGCGGCACCGTCGTCGAGCGCGAGCTGGCGCCGGGCGAAGAGCTGCACGTCGATACCGGCTGCCTCGCGGCAATGACGCCGAGCGTCGACTTCGACCTGGTCACGGTCGGCGGCGTGCGCAGCGCGCTGTTCGGTGGCGAAGGGCTGTTCTTCGCGCGGCTGCGCGGTCCGGGCAAGGTATGGATCCAGTCGCTGCCCTTCTCGCGGCTTGCCGGGCGCATGCTGGCGGCGGCGAACGGCCGCGGCGGCAATCGCGGCGAGGGTTCCGTGCTTGGCGGGCTGGGCGATTTTATCGGGGGCAACAATTGAGGGCCCGGTCCCACGCCGCTTGACCTTCTAGTCATCCCCGCGAAGGCGGGGATCCAGACTGGCGAACGCCTGTGCTCAAGCCGCCATGCCAGCGGTTCTGGATCCCCGCCTGCGCGGGGATGACCGAGGAAGGGTTATCCCGCGCTCGGCGCCACCGTCTTGGCGACCGCGACGGTCGGCTCGGCGGGCACCGCGGAGCGGATCGCGAGTTCGCGCAGCTGCTTCGGCGCCGCCGGGCTCGGCGCGCCCATCAACAGGTCCTCGGCGCGCTGGTTCATCGGGAACAGCGTGATCTCGCGCAGGTTCTGCGCGCCGCAGATCAGCATGACGATACGATCGACGCCCGCCGCCATGCCGCCGTGCGGCGGCGCGCCGTACTGGAAGGCGCGGTAGAGGCCGCCGAACCGCTCCTCGACGTCCGCCTTGCTGAGGCCGACCAGTTCGAACGCCTTGACCATCAGCTCGGGGCTCTGGTTGCGGATCGAACCCGACGCGATCTCGTAACCGTTGCAGACGAGGTCGTACTGGAACGCCTTGATCGTCAGCGGATCCTGGTTGGTCAGCGCGTCGAGCCCGCCCTGCGGCATCGAGAAGGGATTGTGCGCGAATTCGACCGTCTTCGCATCCTCGTCCCATTCGTAGAAGGGGAAGTCGACGATCCAGCACAGGCGGAACGCGCCCTGTTCGATCAGGCCGAGCTGGTCGGCAACGCGGGTGCGCGCGGCGCCGGCGAGCTTGGCCGCCGCCTCCGCCTTGCCCGCCGCGAAGAACAGGCCGTCGTCGGGCCCGAGGCCGAGCGCCGCGTAGAGCGCCTCCATCTTCTCGGCCCCGTGATTCTTGGCGATCGGACCGCCGAACTCGCCGCCCTTGCGGGTGACGTAGCCGAGGCCGGCATGGCCTTCGCCCCGCGCCCATTCGTTCATCTCGTCGAAGAACTTGCGGCTCTTGTCGGCGGTCGCCGGCGCGGGGATGGCGCGGACGACGCCGCCCGAACCGACGATCTTCTCGAACAGGCCGAAGCCGCTCTCACGGAAATGGTCGGAGACGTCGGTGATGATCAGCGGGTTGCGCAGGTCGGGCTTGTCGCTGCCGTACTTCAACATCGCCTCGTCATAGGGGATGCGCGGGAATGCGCCCGACGGCGTGACGCTGCGACCGTCGGCGAAGGTTTCGAAGATGCCGCCGATCACCGGCTCCATCGTCTCCCACACCTCTTCCTGCGTGACGAAGCTCATCTCGAGGTCGAGCTGGTAGAATTCGCCCGGCAGGCGGTCGGCGCGCGGGTCCTCGTCGCGGAAGCAGGGCGCGATCTGGAAATAGCGGTCGAAGCCCGCGACCATCAGCAGCTGCTTGTACTGCTGCGGCGCCTGCGGCAGCGCGTAGAACTTGCCGGGGTGGATGCGGCTCGGCACCAGGAAGTCTCGCGCGCCCTCCGGCGACGATGCGGTGAGGATCGGTGTCGAATATTCGGTGAAGCCCGCGGCCTCCATGCGGCGGCGCATGTCGGAGATCACCTTCGTCCGGCGCACGATGTTGGCGTGCAGCGTCTCGCGGCGCAGGTCGAGGAACCGGTAGCGCAGGCGGATGTCCTCGGGATACTCCTGCTCGCCCGCCACCGGCATCGGCAGTTCGTCGGCGGCGGACAGCACGGTCGCGGCGCGCGCGAACACCTCGATCTCGCCGGTCGCGAGATTGGCGTTCACCGTGCCCGCCGAGCGCGCCTTGACGCTGCCGTCGATCGTCACGACCGATTCGACGCGCACCTGCTCCAGCACGGTAAGCGCGGGCGAATCGCTGTCGGCGACGATCTGGGTGATGCCGTAATGGTCGCGCAGGTCGACGAACAGCACGCCGCCGTGATCGCGCTTGCGATGCACCCAGCCCGACAGGCGCACGGTGTCGCCGACGTTGCTCGCGGTGAGCGCGGCGCAGGTGTGGGTACGATAGGCGTGCATCAGCAATCTCTGATTGCGTCATCCCAGCGCAGGCTGGAATCTCGTACCGCAGGCGCGCCCGCGGTGAGAGACCCCAGCCTTCGCTGGGGTGACGGGGTTAGGGTTGCCGCGCCCTCCCCTTTCCATCCCCTCTTTGTCAACCCGCACGCGCCGTCTATGGGAGGTCGGATGCATATCCACCCGTTGATTACCGACAGCGCGAGCCTCGCCAATCTCTGCACCCGCCTCGCCCAGGCCGACTTCGTCACGGTCGACACCGAGTTCATGCGCGAGAGCACCTATTACCCCGAGCTCTGCCTGATCCAGATCGCCGACGTGAACGAGGCGGCGGCGATCGATCCGATGGCGCCGGGGATCGACCTCGCGCCGCTGCTCGACCTGCTGACCGACAATGACGACGTCCTGAAGGTCGTCCACGCCGGCGGACAGGATATCGAGATCATCTACAACCTGACCGGCAAGACGCCGCACCCGCTGTTCGACACGCAGGTCGCGGCGATGGCGCTCGGCCAGGGCG
>JBKBTU010000178.1:0-5561 GCA_046290715.1 Sphingomonas sp.
GCGGTCGAGATCGATCTCCATTGCTCCGACGCGCGCGTCGACATCGTCGCCGAGGGATTCGACGTCGCGTTGCGTATCGGCGATTTGCCCGACAGCAGCCTGCGCGCCCGCCGGCTGTGCGACATCGCCGCGCACCTCGTCGCCGCGCCCGCCTATCTCGACGCCCACGGCACGCCCGCGCACCCCGCCGAACTCGCCCGCCATCGCCTGCTCGGCTATTCCAACGTCGGGGGGCCCTTGCGCTTCAGCCACGCCGACGGCAGCGAGGTCGCGATCCGCGCGGCGGGTCCGCTCACCGCCAACAGCGGCGAGGCGCTGCTCCCTGCCCTCACCGCCGGTCTCGGCATCGCCCGCCTGCCGGGTTTCATCGTCGGTCCGCACATCGCTAGCGGCGCGGTGCGCGTGATTCTGCCCGAATGGGCGCCCGCCCCGATCGGGCTCCACATCCTGACGCCGCCCAGCGCGCTCCGCCCCGCGCGCGTCGAGGCGCTGATCGCCTTCCTCTCGGCGCGCCTGCGCGATCCGTGCGCGGAGGCGATCAGCCGGCCCGCGCCACCTGGAAGCCTGCGAACGACTGACTCACCGGCATCAGCTCCAGCCGGTTGATGTTGAGGTGCGGCGGCAGCGTCGCCACCCACAGCATCGTCGCGGCGATATCCTCCGCCGTCATCGGCTCCGCCCCGCCATAGAGCGCATCGGACGCCGCCTGGTCGCCACCGGTCCGCACGACGGTGAACTCGGTCTCGACCATTCCCGGCTCGATCGAGGTGACGCGCACGCCCTTGCCGTGCAGGTCGGAGCGCAACCCGAGCGAGAATTGCTCCACGAACGCCTTGGTCCCGCCATAGACGTTGCCGCCGGTATAGGGATAGGTCGCCGCCACCGACGACAGGTTGATGATCGCGCCGCGCCGTTCGATCAGCCCGGGCAGCAGCCGGTGCGTGAGCGCGACGAGCGCGGAGACGTTGGTCGCGATCATCGTCCGCCAGTCGTCCAGCCGCGCCTCCTGTGCGGGCTTGGTGCCGAGCGCGAGCCCGGCGTTGTTGACGAGCAGGTCGATGCCCCGCCACGCCTCCGGCAGGCTATCCAGCGCCGCCGCCATCGCCGCATCGTCGGCGATGTCGAAGGCGAGCGTGTGCACCGCCTCAGCGCCCAGTCGCGCCTGCAGGTCCGCCAGCCGCTCCGCCCGCCGCCCGGTCGCGATCACGCGCCACCCCGCCCCGACGAACGCGGCCGCCGCCGCCGCCCCGATTCCGGACGTTGCGCCGGTGATGAATGCCGTCTGGGTCATGCTCGCCTCTCGCCTGTCAGGGCGCCCCGTTAGCGCGCGCGGCGAGCGGGGTGAAGGCAGAAGGCGCAACGAGGACGCACCGCGGCATCCTCGCCGGTCCGCGTTCCGACAGTCCCGCTGTCTATACTTGCGCGGGCAGCGACCCTATCGCCGGACCAAATCGGACCGATAAGGGTAAATGACGGCAATCTTCAGGACGACCACCGCAGCCTTGGGATTCGTCGCCTGCCTGTTGATCGTCATGCGCCCCATCCTCGCCAGCGGCCTCGACCTTGGCTTCGGCGAGCGTGGCGATGGCATCATCGAAATCGCGATCCTGGAGCATTGGCGGAATATCCTCACGCTCGGCGGCGGCTGGACGTCGGCCTACTACTTCCACCCTTATGCCAATTCGCTGGGCTACAACGACGGCTACCTGCTCTACGGGCTGGTCTATACCGTCTGGCGGATGTTCGTGGATCCGTTCCATGCGGATACGCTCAACATTCTCACCTTCAAGACGATCGGCTTTGTCGCCACCTACATCCTGATCGCTTCGGCGTTGCGGTGGGGCCGTCGCATCGCCCTGCTGATCGCGTGCCTGTTCACGGTCGCCAGCAACGTCGCACTCCAGGCGGTCCATGCCCAGTTGCAGAGCGTCGCCCTTCTCCCCGTGGCGATGATCCTCGCCATCGCGCTGGTCCGCGCCGAGGGCGAGGCCCGGCGCGTCCGGGCGCGCCCGCTGGCCGTCGCGCTGGCGGCACTGATGGCTGCCTGGCTCCTCACCTCTTACTACATGGCGTGGTTCACGATCTTCTCGGCCTGCCTGTTCGCGGCCTGCTGGCTCGCCATGACGGGGCTGTGGCGACCGCGACGGCTATGGGTATTCCTCCGCTTCCACGCCGGAACGCTGGTATGCGGCGGCGCGAGCTTCCTGCTCTTCATCGTCCCCTTCCTCGCGGTATACCTGCCCAAGCTGCACGAAACCGGCGGCGAGGATTATCACGAGATGCTCGGCTATCTCGTGACGCCGGTCATCGACATGATCAACGTGGGACCGGGCAATTACCTGTGGGGCTGGATCTTCCGGCCGCTGATGGGGCTGCTCCACGCCATCTTTCCGCACGATCCCGCCCTGCCCGGTCGGGTGCTGGGCGGCGAACACGAAACCGGATTTCCGCTGGTCTTCTTCGTCCTGATCGTGACCGGCCTCCGCAAGATCCTCACCGCCCCTCGGCACCCGGCGGGCCAGCCGCCGTCGACGGAGCTTCGCGCCTTCGCCCTCGCCATGACGATCGCTTGGCTGCTCACCCTGCAATTCTGGACGGCGTCGCCCTGGAGCCTCGTCTTCCACCTGATTCCGGGCGCGAAAGGGATGCGCGTCGTTTCCCGATATCAGATCTGGCTGACGCTGCCGTTCCTGCTGATCGTGGCCGCCGCGTGGCGCACCCGGCTGGCCGCCATCGCCCGTGCCAGGCCGCTGCTCGCGGTCTGCATCGTGCTGCTGCTGATCGCTGAGAACCTGAGCAGCGAGACGGCGGCACAGTTGCGACGATCGGAACACCGGGCGGCGCTGGCCGGCATCGCGCCGCCGCCCGCCGGCTGCGCCGTCTTCTACGTCACCGCCTCTCGCCGCGCCGAACCGCTGTACATGAACGCCTATATGAACGCCCGTTACCCGCACAACGTGGACGCGATGCTGCTCGCCGAGCTGTGGCGGACGCCCACGATCAATGGCTTCTCCACGTTCAATCCGCCGGACTGGAACTTCGAGGCGCCACTCGCGGCGGATTATGATGCGCGCGTGATGCGCTACGCTGCACAGCATCGGCTGCATGGCGTGTGCCGGCTCGACGTCCGGCGGTCGACGCCTTGGACACGGATGACGGTCGAAACCCTGACACGCCGAATGTCGATGCGGCCCCGGGACGGCATGCCCGCGGGCTGGTGACGATCGCTCATCCCAACGGCGAACGGCATCCGGCTCCTCCCATCGATCGCAACACAGCTGTCACGCCACTGACGCCGCTCCGTCGTCTTTCCCCCCTAGCGGGACGCCCGTGACGGACGCGCAGCGCGTTCGTGGGGGCAAGACGATGACGACGATCAGGTATGGGATGGGCGGCGTGGCGCTCGCGGCGATCTGTGCGGGCGCGCCGGCGCTGGCGCAGGACGGTGTAGCGCGCGCTGCGGTGGTCGAGTCGGCCGGCGGCATAGAGGGTGCCGGCGCGGCCGCTCCCCTTCCCCAGACCGATGCCGCGGCGAACGACCCCGCCGCCGCCGCCGACACGCCCGCGGGCGACATCGTCGTCACCGGCGCCGCCACCCGTTCGGTCAGCCAGATCCGCGGCGCGGAGATCCAGAAGGTGCTGCCCGGCATCAGCCCGCTCAAAGCGTTGCAGACACTGCCCGGCGTCACCTTCCTCACCGCCGATCCGTGGGGCAACAACGAACAGAACATCTCGCTCTACATTCACGGCTTCAACGCGCAGCAGCTCGGCTACACGCTCGACGGCGTGCCGCTCGGCGACCAGCAATACGGCAATTACAACGGCCTCTCGCCGCAGCGCGCGATCATTTCCGAAGACGTCGGCCGCGTCGTGCTCGCCTCGGGCGCGGGCGACCTCGGCACCGCGTCCACCAGCAACCTCGGCGGCGCGATCGACACCTTCTCCAGCGATCCGCGCGACGTGTTCGGCGTGACGCTTGAACAGGTCGCGGGCAGCTACGACACCTCGCGCAGCTATGTCCGCGTCGATACCGGCGACCTCGGCGGCGGCACCCGTGCCTATGTCTCGGGCGTCCGGCAGGATGCACGCGCCTGGGACTTCGACGGAAAGCAGGGCGGCTATCAGGCGAATGGCAAGATCGTCCACGACGACGCCACCGGCCGGCTGACTGCCTATTTCGCCTATTCCGACAAGACCGAGCCCAATGAGGATGCGACGTCGATCGTCGTGCGGCCGGCGAGCGGCACCACCCCCGCCGTCGACAACCGCGGGGTCGCGCCCTACACGCGTCCCTTCTTCTACCCCGACTTCGCCGCCGCGCGCGCCTATTACGCATCGGCAGAATATGCCGCGGTCAACGCCGCGCCGGGGTCCAACTACCGCAACTATTACAGCGACGCGCAGCGCACCGACTATCTCGGTTACGTGAAGTACGACTGGCGTGCGGCGCCCGGCCTCACCTGGTCCAACCAGGCCTATTTCCACCATAATGACGGCGTCGGCGTCGTCGCCGGGCCGATCACCGCCGCGGGCCTGCCGCTGCTCTTCTCCTTCTATTACCCAGGTGCGGCGGGAAGCAGCCCGACCTCGGCGGCCAATCTCGCGCGGCTGTCCACGATCTTCGGCGGCTCGGGCCTCGCGACGCGCACCACCGAATATCGCATCGACCGCGTCGGCGCGATTTCGACGCTGGTCGCCGAGATCGGCGATCACACCTTCGAGGTCGGCGGCTGGTACGAGCGCCAGAGCTCGTCCGCCTATCGCCGCTGGTATGCGCTCGACGTCAACAATCCCTCCTCGCCCTACACCCGCCCGCTCGACCTCGCGCAGCCGCTGATCACGCAATATGGCAGCGAGGTGCGCGTGACCGAAATCCAGACGCATATCCAGGACGCCTGGCGGATCGTGCCGGGCGTGACGCTGCAAGCGGGGTTCAAGAGCACCTTCCAGCGGGCGCGGCAGGCGGTGCCGGTACAGCCGATCCCCGGCTCGTTCGCCGGCTCGCGTGAACTGCCGGTCGGGCGCCTCAATACGGACAAGGTCTTCCTGCCGCAGATCGGCGGGCTGTGGGACGTGACGCCGCACGAACAGGCGTTCTTCAACGTCCAGAAGAACATCCGCCAGTTCCAGACCAGCGCCGCCGCCGGCCTCTCGCCGTTCGCGCTCGGCAGCCAGACTCTGTTCGACTTCTTCAAGGCGAACACCAAGCCGGAAACGAGCTGGACGTACGAAGGGGGCCTGCGCACCCGCCGCACGCTCGCGCTGGGGCCGCTCACCGGGTTCGACGGGCAGGTCAGCTACTACCACGTCGACTTTTCGAACCGGCTGCTCGCGGTCAGCCCGACCGCGACGATCACCGCGATCCAGAGCGGCGCGCCGATCATCAACAACGTCGGCAGCGTGCGGACGGACGGGATCGACGTCGCGGGAACGCTGCGCTTCGGCGACGTCTTCTCGCTCTACGATGCGCTGTCGTACAACAACTCGCGCTATGCCGATAACTATCTGACCGGCACCGGGGCGGCGCAGACGGTGGTGCCGACCGCGGGCAAGAAGGTGCC
>JBKBTU010000017.1:0-21284 GCA_046290715.1 Sphingomonas sp.
CCATCGCCGCGCAATTGGCGAAATAGTCGCCGTCGATCATGCCGAGGTCGATGCGGCGCGGCCGGCCCGTGCGGATGACCTCGACCGCGCCGTCGACGTCGAGCGGCAGGCCGAGCGTCCGCGCGAAGCTGTTGGCGGTGCCGAGCGGCAGCACGCCGAGCACGACGTCATGGCCGACGAGCAAGTCGACGAGGCCGCTGATCGTCCCGTCGCCCCCGCCCAGGATCACCAGTTGCGGCTTTTTCGCCAATGCTCGATGTACGGTGTCCTCGAGGTCCCGGGGATCTTCCACGGCGTGGGCGTCGACCGGATACGGCAATCCGCTCAAGGCCTTGCAGGCACGCTTGAAGAGCTTCTGTCCTTTGCGGGACTTGGCGTTGACGATCAGAGCGGCGGACGTGAATTGGGTCATGCGTGTCCCATCGGTTACGGGTTCGCAACGCTTGGCAAGCGCGCCGCGATCCATCAAAGCCGTTCCCGACATGACAGCCGCCTATCCAGCCCTTCGCCTTCGTCGCACTCGCGCCTCCGCCTGGAGCCGCCGGATGCATGCCGAGACCGTGCTCACGCCCGCCGACCTGATCTGGCCCCTGTTCATCGTCGAGGGGGAGGGCGTCGAACAGCCGATCGCCAGCCTGCCCGGCGTGTCGCGCTGGTCGGTCGACGGCATCGTCGCCCGCGCGCGGGAAGCGCGCGACCTCGGCATTCCCTGCGTCGCCCTGTTCCCCTACACGCCGGCGCATCTCAAGACGGACGACGGGCGCGAGGCGCTCAACCCCGACAATCTCATGTGCCGCGCCACCCGCGCGATCAAGGATGCGGTGCCGGAGGTGGGGGTGCTCACCGATGTCGCGCTCGATCCCTACACCACCCACGGTCACGACGGGCTGGTCGATGCGGCAGGCTATGTCGTCAACGACAGCACGGCGGACCTGCTGATCGCGCAGGCGCTCAACCAGGCGCGCGCCGGCGCCGACATCATCGCGCCGTCCGACATGATGGACGGGCGGATCGGCATGATCCGGAGCGCGCTGGAGGGCGAGGGCGCCCTCAACGTCCAGATCATGAGCTATGCCGCGAAATACGCCAGCGGCTTCTACGGCCCGTTCCGCGACGCGGTCGGCAGCCGCGGGCTGCTGAAGGGCGACAAGAAAACCTATCAGATGGACCATGCCAACGCCGAGGAGGCGCTGCGCGAGGTGGCGCTCGACCTCGCCGAGGGCGCCGACAGCGTCATGGTCAAGCCCGGCCTGCCGTATCTCGACATCATCGTCCGGGTGAAGACCCGCTTTGAGGTGCCGGTGTTCGCCTATCAGGTGTCGGGCGAATATGCGATGCTCGAGGCCTCGGTCGCCGCGGGCGCCGGCGAACGCGACGCGCTGGTGATCGAGACGCTGATGGCGTTCAAGCGCGCCGGCTGCTCCGGCGTGCTCACCTATCACGCCGCGCACGCCGCCCGGCTGCTCGGCGCATGATCGAAACCGAGCGGCTGACGCTGCGCGGATGGCGAGCGGAGGACGTCGAACCTTTTTACGCGCTGAGCCAGCATCCGGAGGTCGCGCGCTATCTCGGGCCGCCGCCGACGCGGCAGGCCGCAGCGGATACGGTCAATCGCATGATCGCGCGGCAGCACGAGGTCGGCCATTGCTTCTGGGCGCTGGAGCGACGGGCCGATGGCGCGTTCCTCGGCTTCTGCGGTCTGTTGCCGGCCAAGCCGCCGATCGTGGGTGAGGTGGAGATCGGCTGGCGCCTGGCGCGCGATGCCTGGGGGCAGGGCTATGCGGTTGAGGCCGCCCGCGCGAGCCTGGCCTGGGCCTGGACGCATCTGCCTGTACCATCGATCGCCGCGATCACCGTGCCGGGCAATGCGCGAAGCTGGCGCTTGATGGAGCGGCTCGGCATGTCTCGTGTCGCGGATGGCGATTTCGACCATCCCGACCTCGCAGCCGGCGACCCGCTGCGCCGCCACATCCTTTATCGTATCGCGCGACCTGCTCCGTGAACGATACGCCCTCCACCCGCGCGTGCCGCTACACCTTCGTCGCGACGATCCTGACGGGATCGTTCCTGCTGTTCCTCGTTCAGCCGATGGTCGCGCGGATGGCGCTGCCGCGGCTCGGCGGTGCGCCGGCGGTTTGGAATTCGGCGATGCTCGTCTACCAGACGCTGCTGCTCGGCGGTTATGCCTATGCGCATGCGCTCGCGCGGATCAGGCCGTGGCTGCAGGCGGTGGTGCATCTCGGCGTGCTCGCGATCGCCGCGTGCTGGCTGCCGATCGGTCTCGCCGCGGCGGGCGATACGGAGAGCGTCACGCCCGCGCTGTGGGTACCGTGGCTGCTCGGTGCGTCGATCGGCCCGCTGTTCTTCGCCGTGTCGGCGCAGGCGCCGCTGGTGCAACGCTGGTTCAGCATCGCGAGCCGCGGCGGCGATCCCTATGCGCTCTATGCCGCCTCCAACCTCGGCAGCTTCGGCGGGCTGATCGCCTATCCGCTGCTGGTCGAGCCGGTGCTGCCGCTGCGCCAGCAGAGCCTGTTGTGGAGCGGCGGCTATCTGCTGCTGATCGCGCTCGTCATCGCCTGCGGCGTGCGGCTGCCGCGCGCCGCGACGGGTGAGACGGCACGGCCGACCAGCCCGCCCGCCCGACCGCGGCGGGTGCTGCACTGGATCGTGCTGGCGCTGGTCCCGTCGGGTCTGATGCTCGCGACCTCCACCTATATCACCACCGATATCGTCGCGATGCCGCTGCTCTGGGTGCTACCGCTCGGCCTCTATCTGCTCAGCTTCACCATCGCCTTCGCCGCCAATCGCGGCCTCGCCGATCTGCTGACGCGGATCGCGCCGATCACCATCCTGCTGTTCGGCGGCGTGATGATCGGCGGGTTCAACGAGCTGCCGCTGGTCAACCTCTCCATCGCGCTGACCTTGCTGTTCATGGTCTCCGTCGCGCTGCACACGCAGATGTATCGCCTGCGCCCCGAGCCCGACCGGCTGACCGGATTCTATCTCGCGATGGCGGTGGGCGGGGCGCTCGGCGGCATCTTCGCCGGGCTCGTCGCGCCGGTCGTGTTCGACTGGACCTACGAATATCCGATCCTGATCTTCGCGGCCGGTCTCTTGGTGCCGCAGGTGTTCCTGACCCAGGGGATCCGCAGCCTGTGGCGGACGCCGTCGAAGCGGCTGATCGCCTATGCCGGCGTCCTCGTCGTGCTTGCGGTACTGGCCGGGCTGACCTTCCGGGGTCCCGCCGATCTGTTCGGGCCGGGACACCAGGGGCTGACGTTCATCGCCGTCGCCGCGGTGGGCGTCCTGTCGGTCGGTGCCCGGCCCGCCTATGCCGCGATCCTGGCCGTGGCGCTGGTGATCTTCGGCGGCGCCCGCGCGGTCGAGCTCTCTTTCGAGAGGGGCGCGCGCACGCGCAGCTATTTCGGCGTCTACACCGTGCGCGACAACGGCGGGGTGCGCGAGCTCGACCACGGCACCACCGTCCACGGTATCCAGTTCACCGGCAATCCGGTGCTCGAGCGCCTGCCGACCACCTATTACGCGCCGCCCTCGGGGATCGGCCTTGCCATGGGGGCGCTCGACCGCCTGTACGGCAGCCGAGCGCGCGTCGGGGTCGTCGGGCTCGGCACGGGAACGCTCGCCTGCTACGCACAGCCGGGGCAGCGCTGGCGGTTCTACGAGATCGACCCCGCAGTGATTCGGATCGCGCGCGATACCGGCCAGTTCACCTATCTGCGCAACTGCCTGCCCGATCCCACGATACGCATCGGCGATGCGCGCCTCAGCCTCGAACGCGACGCGCCGGCCAGCCTCGACCTGCTGGCGCTCGACGCCTTCTCGTCCGACGCGATCCCGATGCACCTGATGACGCGCGAGGCGTTCGCGGCCTATGCGCGCGTTCTCCAGCCCCGCGGCCTATTGCTCGTCCATATCTCCAACCGCTTCCTCGACCTCGAACCCGTGGTCGCCGCGGCGGCGCGGGACGGGGGATGGCAGGCAGCCAAGCTCTTCTATCAACCGCCGAAATATACCGCGGTCGCTTCGGCGAGTCAGTGGATCGCCTTGTCGCGCGACCCTGCGACCTTGCGTGCGCTGGCCGCAGGTCCGGGCCATTGGGAGCCGCTCGCGCGGCGACGCGGCTTTGCCGCCTGGACCGACGATTATTCGACGATCCTGCCGCTGCTCAAGTGGTGACGCGTCAGGCGGCGGGCAGGCGCGCCTGGATGCGGTCGATCGTCGCCGCCTGCCGCTCCGCCTCCGCAGAGACACGCGCGCGCAGCGTGGCGAGCGCGGGATAGTCCGGGGCGAGCGCCGCCGCCCGGTCGCTGGCGAGCTGGTCGACATCGGTCAGCAGCGACGACGCCTGCGCGCGCCAGTCGTCGAGCGTCGCGAGCTGGGTCTGCGCGTCGAGCCAGGCATCGCTGCCGACGGGCTTGCCGCCCGCTCGGGCCGCCGCAGCCTCGGCTTTGGCAGCGTCGGCGGCCGCGCCCTTCGCGATCGTGTCGAGCGACCGGCCGAGTTCGGCGATCTTGCGGTCCAGCGCAGGATCGGGCTTCGCCTCCTCGACCGCGACCTGCGGTTCGGCGAAGCCCAGCTTCTCGACCGCGCGCGGCGCGAGCGACGGATAGTCGGTCGCGTCACGAGCGCAGCCGCTGAGCGACAGGAGGACGAGGGCGAGCGGCGCGGCGATCTTCATCGCGCCGGTCTATGCGCGCTACAAAATCGGCGCAACGCACTTGCGCCATTCGATCCGTCTGCTATCAGCGCGCCTCCAATGCGCGCCCGTAGCTCAGCTGGATAGAGCATCAGACTACGAATCTGAGGGTCGGACGTTCGAATCGTTCCGGGCGCGCCAGGAATTCCCCCGCTTCAGGTCATCGATCTGGCGGGGGTTTTCGTATCCGCATAGTACCGCGCCCCCTCCCACGCGCAAAAAGCCTCCCGCGCCGGGCTGTATCGCCGGCGGTAAGGGGCTAGAGCTGCGGCATGGTCCGCCGTCTCCTGTCGTTCTTCGAACCCTTCATCCTGATGCTGCTCGGCACCGTGCTGCTGGCGAGCCTGCTCCCGGCGCGGGGACAGGCGGCTACGATCGCCGCGGACGCCGCGGATGTCGGCATCGTGCTGCTCTTCTTCCTCCACGGCGCCAAGCTGTCGCGCGAGGCGATCTGGGACGGTGCGCGCAACTGGCGGCTGCACCTGACGGTACTCGCGACGACCTTCGTGCTGTTCCCGCTCCTCGGCCTCGCCTGCGCGAGGCTGCCCGGCCTGTCCGGACCGGTCGCCTCGGGCCTGCTGTTCCTCACGCTGCTGCCCTCGACCGTCCAGTCGTCGATCGCCTTCACCGCCATCGCGCGCGGCAACGTCGCCGCGGCGGTATGCAGCGCCTCCTTTTCGAACCTGCTCGGTATCGTACTGACGCCGCTGCTCGTCGCGGTGCTGATGCAAGGCGTCGAGGGAGGGGGCAGCGGCATCTCGCTCGCCGCAATCGAATCGATCGTGCTGCAACTGCTCGTGCCGTTCGTCGCCGGCCATCTGCTGCGTCCCTGGATCGGCGGCTTCGTCGCGCGGCAGAAGCGTCTGCTGACCATCGTCGATCGCGGATCGATCCTGCTCGTCGTCTACACTGCCTTCGGCGCCGCGGTGGTCGAGGGGCTGTGGCACCGCGTGTCGGGGGGAGACCTGCTGCTGATCGCGCTGATCTGTACGCTCCTGCTGGCACTGGTCCTCGTCGCGACCTGGTTTGCCGGCCGCGCCCTCGGCTTTGCCCGCGAAGATGCGATCGTGCTGCTCTTTTGCGGATCGAAGAAGAGCCTCGCCTCGGGCGTTCCGATGGCGGGCGTGCTGTTTCCCGCGGCGCAGGTCGGCGTGGTACTGCTGCCGGTGATGCTGTTCCATCAGATCCAGCTGATCGCTTGCGCAGTAATCGCGCGCCGCTACGCCGATGCGGCAAGCGTCGCGGAGGCGGGAGCTATCGCGTAGCAGCCACCGCGGCGAGGACCTGGTCGGCCAGCTCGGGACGACAGATCAGCAGGTCCGGCAGAAGCGGGTTTTCGCAATTGTAGACGAGCGGGCTGCCATCGATCCGCGAGGCGTGCAGCCCCGCCGCCAGCGCGATCGCGGCGGGTGCGCAATTGTCCCACTCATACTGGCCGCCGTCGTGGAGGTAGATGTCGGCACGGCCGTCGACCACCGCCATCGCCTTGACCCCCGCCGAGCCCATCCCGACCCGCGTCGTCGCCAGCGCGCGGCCGACGCGCTCGACCATGTCGGTCGCGCGCGTGCGACTGACCACCATGCGCGGCGGCACGGCGCAGGCCGCTTCGGTGCAGCGGGTGAGGTCGGTCGCATAGACGCGGCCGGTGGTAGGGATCGCCACCGCGCCGACCACCGGCCGGCCGCCGATCGCAAGGCCGATATGCACCGCCCAGTCGTCGAGCCCCTCGGCATAGTCGCGCGTGCCGTCGAGCGGGTCGACGATCCAGACGCGCTGCGCCGCACAGCGCGCGCGGTCGTCGATCGATTCTTCGGACAGGATGAAATCGTCCGGGCGGGCGGCGCGCAGCCGGGCGAGGATCAGCGCATTCGCCCGGCTATCGCCGAGGTCGCCGAGCGCCTTGCCGCTCGCCTCGCCGGCATCGCGCAGCCCGAGCAGCAGCGCGCCCGCCTCCTCCGCCACCCGGCGGGCGAGGGCCACGTCGCTCAGGTGATGGTCGGCAGCGTCCGCGATCACAGTTCGAAGCTCCATACGCCGAGCACATATTCGACGATCCGTTCCGCCGCGGCATCGGCGCTTTCGCGCGCGGTGTCGATGCGGATCTCCGGTCGCTCCGGCGCTTCGTACGGGCTGGAGATGCCGGTGAAATGCGGGATCTCACCCGCGCGCGCCTTGGCATAGAGGCCCTTCACGTCGCGCGCCTCCGCATCGGCCAGCGCGGTGTCGACGAAGATCTCGACGAACTCGCCCTCGGGCAGCAGGCCGCGGACCATGTCGCGCTCCGCCCGGAACGGCGAGATGAACGCGGTGAGGACGATCAGGCCGGCATCGGTCATCAGCTTGGCGACTTCGCCGACGCGGCGGATGTTCTCGATGCGGTCGGCATCGCTGAAGCCGAGGTCGCGGTTGAGGCCATGCCGCACATTGTCCCCGTCGAGCAGGAAGCTGTGCCGGCCGAGCGCGTGCAGCTTGCGCTCGACGAGGTTGGCGATCGTCGACTTGCCCGACCCGGACAGGCCGGTGAACCACAGCAGCCGCGGCGCCTGACCCTTCTGGCGCGCATGGGCTTCGCGCGTGATGTCGATCGACTGCCAGTGGACGTTCTGCGCGCGGCGCAGCGCGTGGCGGATCATCCCGGCGGCGACGGTGGCGTTGGTCTCGCGATCGATCAGGATGAAGCCGCCAAGCTCGGCACTCTCCGCATAGGGCGCAAAGACGATCGGCGTGTCGGTGAACACCTCGGCGACACCGATATCGTTGAGCTGCAACGTCTCTGCGGACAGTTGCGCCTGGGTGTTGACGTCGACGACATGCCGCGGCGGCTGGACCGTCGCGCCGACGCTGCGCGTGCCGAGCTTCAGCCAATAGCCGCGGCCCGGGACGAGCGCGGTGTCGGCGAGCCAGACCAGCGTCGCCTCGAACTGGTTGGCGGCCTCGGGCGGCGAATCGGCGGCGGCGATCACGTCCCCGCGCGAGCAGTCGACCTCGTCCGCCAGCACCAGCGTCACCGCTTCTCCGGCCGACGCCGCGTCGCGATCGCCGTCGTACGTCACGATCCGCGCGACCCGCGTCGTCTTGCCCGAAGGCACGATCCGTACCGGGTCGCCGGCACGCACGCGCCCCGCGGCGATCGTCCCGGCGAACCCGCGGAAGTCGAGATCGGGGCGGTTGACCCATTGCACCGGCAGCCGGAACGGCGCCTCGGCGTGGCGGTCCGCATCGACCCGTATGGTCTCGAGGTGCGGCAGCAGCGCCGGCCCTTCGTACCACGGCATCGCCTCCGACCGGGTCGTGATATTGGCCCCGGTCAGTCCGGACAGCGGGATGGCGGTGAAGCCCGCGATCCCGATGCCGGCGGCGAAGGCGGCATAGTCGGCGACGATCGCGTCGAACACCGCCTGATCGTGGCCGACGAGGTCCATCTTGTTCACCGCCAGCACCAGCTGGCGAATCCCGACGAGGTGCGCCAGGAACGAATGGCGCCGCGTCTGGGTCAGGATGCCCTTGCGCGCGTCGACCAGGATCACCGCGCAATCGGCGGTCGATGCGCCGGTGATCATGTTGCGGGTATATTGTTCGTGGCCCGGCGTGTCGGCGACGATGAACTTGCGCTGCGGCGTCGAGAAGAAGCGATAGGCGACGTCGATCGTGATCCCCTGCTCGCGCTCGGCGGCGAGGCCGTCGACGAGCAGCGCGAAATCGATGTTCTGCCCTTGCGTGCCGAGCCGGCGGCTATCCGCCTCCAGCTGGCCGAGCTGGTCCTCGAAGATCGCCTTCGAATCGTAGAGCAGGCGGCCGATCAGCGTCGACTTGCCGTCGTCCACCGATCCGCAGGTGATGAAGCGCAGCATCGACTTGTGCGCATGCGTGTCGAGATAGGCGTGGATGTCGTCGGCGATCAGCGCGTCGGGACGATAGCCAGTCATCAGAAATACCCCTCGCGCTTCTTCTTCTCCATGCTTGCCGCCTGATCGTGGTCGATCGCGCGGCCCTGGCGCTCGCTGGTGGTGGTCAGCAGCATCTCCTGGATCACTTCGGGCAGCGTCGCCGCCTCGCTCTCGACCGCGCCGGTCAGGGGATAGCAGCCGAGCGTGCGGAAGCGGATCGACCGCTCCACCGGCACCTCGCCGGGCGCCAGGCGGAAGCGATCATCGTCGACCATGAGGAGCAGTCCGTCACGCTCGACGGTGGGGCGCGGCGCGGCGAAATAGAGCGGCACGATCTCGATCCCCTCGGCGAGGATATATTGCCAGATGTCGAGCTCGGTCCAGTTGGACAGGGGGAAGACCCGGATGCTCTCGCCGCGGTGGATCCGCGCGTTGTAGAGGTGCCAGAGTTCGGGACGCTGCGCCTTGGGGTCCCAGCTCTGGCTCGCCGAACGGAAGGAGAAGATGCGCTCCTTCGCGCGCGCCTTTTCCTCGTCGCGACGCGCGCCGCCGAATGCGGCATCGAAGCCGCCGGCCTTCAGCGCCTGCTTCAGTCCTTCCGTCTTCCACAGGTCGGTATGGCGACCGCCATGATCGAACGGGTTGATCCCGGCGGCGAGTGCCTCCGGATTCTTGTGGACGATCAGCTCCATCCCCGCATCCGCCGCCGCCTTGTCGCGCAGCGCGTACATCGCCTGGAACTTCCACGTCGTGTCGACGTGCAGCAGGGGAAAGGGGGGGCGCGCCGGAAAGAACGCCTTCTTGGCGAGGTGCAGCATCACCGCCGAATCCTTGCCGACCGAATAGAGCATCACCGGCCGTTCCGCCTCGGCGACGACCTCGCGCATGATATGGATGCTTTCGGCTTCCAGCCGCTGCAAATGGGTAAGCCCGCTCATGCCCGTCCAGATAAGCGGCGAGGCGCAGGATGCGACGAACTTATCCTATCGCATGCCGCTGATCCCCTTGCCGCCGCCCCGTGCGGCGCTATCCCTCCTGCCGCCGCTCGACCGCGTCGAGCAGGATGCCGCCGGTCATGAACACCGCGATCGGGCAGCAGGCGAACAGCAGCCAGCCGCCCCAGCCGGGATATTGCTGCAGATAGTGCACACCGCGTTCGACCGCGCCGAGGCCCAAGCCATAGATCACGAGAAAGGCCTCGAACTTGGTCTTGATCGTGAAGAGGCGTTTGATCCGTTTCCACATGACGCTCGCCGTAGCAAGGCGCGCGCCAATCCCGGATTTGAGCCATTCTACAATCGGGCGCCATGGTTAACCGTCAAGTAACCCGACAGTCCGAGCGCCGCCAGCAGATGATCGTGCGCGGCTTCGACTGCGGCGATCAGCGACGGGTTTGCGATCTCGTCCGGATGGATGACCTCGGGCCACCACCGTTCCACCACCGCGGCGATCGCGTCGAGCCGGGCGGGATCGACCAGGAAGCGCGGGTCGACCGTGACAGGGTCGGCGACGACGCGCAGCCTCAGGCAGGCCGGGCCACCGCCGTTCGCCATCGACTGGGTAACCTCTACCGTCTCCACGCGCCGGATCGGGCCGTTGCCCGCCTGATGCCGCTGCAACCAGCTCCACACGGCCGGCGTCGCCCGCGCTTCGCCCGGGACGACCAGCGTCGGCCCGTCTGCGGTCGTCACCAATTGCGCGTTGAACAGATAGGACGCGATCGCATCCTCGAGCGATATCTCGCTCGCCGGCACCTCGACGATCTCCACGTCCGGCATGCGCGCACGCAGGTCGGCGTAGAAGCGCGGTTTGTCGGCGAACGCCTGCTCGTGCGCGAACAGGACGCGCTCGTTGGCGACCGCGACGACATCGTTGTGGAACGCGCCCGCCGCGACCGCCTCGTCGGATTGCTGGACGAACAGCGTGCGGTCCGGAGCGAGCCGGTGGCGCCGCGCGATCGCCTCGCTCGCCTGCCGGTGCTGGCGCGCCGGGAAGCGCCCGCCGGGGAGCGCATAGACGAACACCTCGACACCCGGCGCGGAGTGCGCCGGCGTCAGCCGCATGTGGTTCGCGGCGCCCTCGTCACCGAACGGCGGGGGGACCGCCTCATGCACGACGAACGACTCGTGCGCGAAGGCGATGCGCAGCTGCGCCAGCGTCTCGGGCCATTCGTGGCTGCGATGCGGCATCGTCATCAGGTTGGCGACCGACAGGTGGCAGCGGCCGTCGCCCGTATCGGGGGCCGGCGAGACGGTGGCGGCATTCGCCGCCCACATCGGCGAGGCGGACATCGCTTGCGCCTGCAGCAGCCGGGGCGCGGCGGCGGGGTCGGTGCCGAGCGCCGCGAGCCATCGCCGGTTCGGCCGCCGATGCGGCAGCAGGATGCCCTGCGCCAGCCCGAGCGCGAGGTTCGCCCGCATCTTCGCCAGACCCTGCAACGCCGCCGCGCGGGGGTGGGAGGGCTGCCCCGCATGTGCGGTGGCGGCGAGGTTGCCCTCGGACAGGCCGGCGAAATTGTGGCTCGGGCCGACGATCCCGTCGAAGTTGATCTCTGTCAGCATCGTCTCACCAGCGCGGCACGTGGAGAACGGTGGCGTCTTCGGCGACGCCGAGCGCGGCGGCGCAGTCGCGCGACAGGACGATGCCGTCGCCGGCCTCGCGCACCAGTCCGAACGCGCAGCGGAACGCGGACAGGCGGCCGACCGCGACGAGCGATTCGACGCCGCCTTCGCCGTCGATCGCGACGATCCGCTGCTCGCGCGCCTCCGCGATGCTGCGCACGCGGTCGGTCCGCGCCGTCATCGTCGGCCCCCCGTCGAAGATGTCGACGTAGTTTTCGTAATGAAACCCCTCGTTCTCGAGCATCCGCATAGCCGCCCGCCCACTCGGATGCGGCAGTCCGATCGCGGATCGCGCGGCCTCCGACAGCATCGCGGTATAGATGGGGTGCTTGGGCATCAGGTCGGCGATGAATTGGTGGCCGTTGATCGCGTTGAACTGATCGGCATCCTGGAAATTCATTCCGAAGAAGCGACCGGCCAACCCGTCCCAGAACGGCGAGCCGCCCGCCTCGTCGATGATGCCGCGCAGCTCGGCGAGAATGCGATCGGCGAAACGCGCGCGGTGGGCCCGGATGAACAGGTAGCGGCTGCGGGCAAGGAGCAGACCCAGGCCGCCCGCGCGTTCGCCGGGGTGAAGAAACAAACCGCCGACCTCGCACGATCCCTCCAGGTCGGTGGTCAAGGCCAGCATCTCCGCGCGGAAGGTGCGCGAGAGCTCGCGACTATGCTGGGTGAGCGTACCCAGGCGGTAGCTGTAGAAGGGATGCTGCTGGCCGACCTGCGTGAACAATTGGCAGGTGCCGCGCACCTCCCCGGTCGCCACATGCTCCAGCATGAGCACGAACAGCTCGTCGGTGACAGGTCCGCCGTCTCGCGCGAAGGCGGCACCGCTGCGGTCGAGCTTGCCGCGCAGCGCCTTGCGGTCCGGCGGCAGGTTGGTGAAGCCGCCGCCGGTCAGCTTCGCCATTTCGTAGAGGTGCTGCAAATCGTCGGCGCGCGCGGCCCTGATGCAGAAGGTCATGGCCGCCCTCCGGCGGCGATCCGCGCAATGACGAGCGCGGACAGAGCGGCGCGCTCGGCGAGACTGTCGACGATCATGAATTCCTCCGCCGAATGGATCGCACCGCCGCGCACCCCCATCGTATCGATCACCGGCACCCCGGCCGCGGCGATGTTGTTGCCGTCGCAGACGCCCCCCGTCGCGCGCCATCCGACGGCGATGCCGAGATCCGTCCCGGCGGCCGATACGACGTCCATCAGGCGTCGGGCGGCAGCATCCACGGGCTTGGGGGGTCGATTGAACCCACCGTGCACCTCGACCCGCACATCGTGATCGCGCCCGATCGCGACGACGGCTGCATCGATCGCTGCGCGAGCGCGTGTAATGTCAGCCGGAGCCGCGGGACGAAAGTTCACCCGCAGGATGGCAAGGTCCGGCACCACGTTGTTCGGGCCGCCACCATCGATCCGCGCAGGATTGACGGCGAGGCCGGGCCCGCCCGCGGCCGTCAGCGCTACGGCGAGCGCCGCAGCCCCGACCAGCGCGTTCCGCCCGTCTTCGGGATTGCGGCCGGCATGCGCGCTGCGCCCCCTGACGACGATCGAGAAGTTGCCTGTTCCGCCGCGCGCGCCGGCCAGTGTTCCATCGGGGAGAGCGGGCTCATACGTCAAAGCGGCGATCTTGCCTTCGGCGCTGCGGGCGATGAGCCCCGCCGACGACGCCGATCCGGTCTCTTCATCCGCGTTGATAACGATTTCATAGCCGAGCCGCTTGCCGGCTCCGGTCGCTTCCACCGCGGCAAGCGCCGCCAGCATCACGGCGAGGCCACCCTTCATGTCGGCAGTGCCGGGCCCGTTGATCGTGCCGTCATCGCGCGCGGTGACCGTCTGGAAGGGATGATCCGCCGGATAGACCGTGTCCATATGGCCGGTGAACAGCATCTGGATCGGCGCCTCCGGCCTCACCCGCAGGTGGAGATGGCGGCCGTGCGGGAGTTCGGTAACGCGCCCATCCGATCCCACGGCCTCGACAGGCGCGGGATCGACCATCCCGATCTCTCCCGGCAGCATCGCAAAGGCATCGCCCAGCATGCCCGCAATCTCTGCCAACCCCGCCAGATTGCGCGTCCCGCTGTTGACCGCGGCCCAGCGCGCGACCTGACGCACCATCGACGCCTGATCGATCCGCTCGACCAGCGCCCGTTCTTCCACCGACATCCCTCTCATCCGCACGACGCTAGCCGATGCCGCGCGTGGGGGAAACCGGGGCTAGAAGCTGTACACCAAGGACGCGCGGCTCGTGGTGTCGGTAGAGACCGAGCCGACCGGCGGCATGCTTTCATATTGCACGTTGTAGGACAGCGCTGCGGACAGCGGCCCGATCAGCTTGGCGTTCACCGCCGTCGTGCCGCTCAGCGTGGAGTTGAAGCTCTGCACATAGGCCGCGGCATTCTGCGTCACCGACAGGCCCGGAAGCAGGCGCCAGCTGAAGGCGAGCGTGCCGCGCGCCGCGACATTGCTCTGGTCGGTCTGGTCGGTGAAGGCCGTCTGGCGAAACGCCGGGCCGAGCTCGACGTCCAGCCGCACCTTGGGCGACTTGATCGCACTGTAGCCCACGCCCGCCGAGGCGGAATAGCGATGGTAATAGCCCAGGAAGCGATCCGCTTCATATTGCGCGGCACCGTAGAGGTAGAGCCGCTCGTCGATCTTGTAATTGGGTTCGTAGCTGGCGAGATAATGTTCGCGCGTCGTGACCCCGGCGTTCTCCTGATAGTCCGCCTGCGCGTGAAACTTATGGCGCCATTGCAGGCCTTCCCGCGTCAGATCGAGTACCGCAGAACCGCCCTTGCTGTCGGTATTGCCGGTGGTGATGTAGCCACCGAGCTCGGCCCGGCCGCTCCACAGGTCGAACATGCTCGCCTGGCGGATGGTGGTCTGGCGTGCCTGCGCGCGGTCGTTGCGCCACTTCTGGGCGATCGCCAGCACCGCGTCGGCGCTCGCGGGGTCGGCGAGCCGGGCGTATTTGACCACCACGGAGACATCGCCGTCGTTGCCGCTCTCGATCGCGGCGTCGAGCATCGATCGGATCGCGGCCGGGATCGGCACCTTGACGTCGTCGTTGCCGCCCTCCGCCGCGGTGTTGGCGAGCAAGAGGGGAGCGAGGATCAGAAGAATAGTAGCGCGCACGCGACGCCTCTAATCGCTCGCTCCGGACAGGAAAGGCTCAATCGTCTCGACTCGTTTCGTCTGCGGCGAGGTGAGGCTGGAATGCGGCGAGCACCTCTTCGTAGAGCGCGCGTTTGAAGGGCACGATCATCGCCGGCAGATCCGCCGGATCGCTCCACCGCCAGGCGCGGAACTCCTGGTGCACGGTCGCGATGTCGACGTCGGCATCGTCGCCGAGGAAGCGGAAGAGGAACCAGCGCTGCCGCTGTCCGCGCCACTTGCCCTTCCAGATCGCGCCGATCAGGTCGTCGGGCAGGTCGTAGAACAGCTCGTCGGGCGCTTCGGCGATCAGCGCGACCTTGTCGGGACTGACGCCCGTCTCCTCGCCGAGTTCGCGGATCGCGGCAGTATAGGCGTCCTCGCCCGGGTCGATTCCGCCCTGCGGCATCTGCCAGGCCTCGATCACCGAATCCATCCGCTGCCCGACGAACACCTTGCCGTCGCGGTTGACCAGCATCACGCCAGCGCAGGGGCGATAGGGAAGCGCATCCTTGTTCATCGGCCGGCCGCCTGGGCGAGGACCCGCGCCGCTTCCGCTTCGACGATCGCGACCTTCAGCGCCGCGAGATAGCCCGCCACGTCCCCCTGCGCCGAGGGGATCGCCTTGCGCAGCGTGACGAAGCCATGCACCGTTCCGACCGCTTCGCGGTAGATGACCGGTACGCCTGCCTGCACCAATGCGGCCGCATAGGCGCGCCCCTGATCGCGGATCGAGTCGAGGCTGGCGGTGACGATCACCGCCGGCGGCAGGCCGTCGAGCCGACCGATCAGCGGCGAGCCGCGGCTATGCGCGACGTCGGCGGCATACGCGTCGGCGAACCACAGCATCGTATCGCGGGTGAGCAGGAAACCCTCGGCGAAGTCATCGAACGATGGGTAGGGCTTCGACGTGTCGGCCGCCGGGTAGATCGGCGCCTGCACCAGCACCGGCACCGCCGCGGGAGAATCGCGCAGGTCCATCGCCGCAACGATCGCAAGCGTCCCCCCGGCGCTGTCGCCGGCGAGGATCAGCCCGGTGACGGCGCGGCCGAGTTCCGCCGGGCTTTCCGCCACCCAACGTGCCGCAGCCTCGCAATCGTCGGGCGCGGCCGGCCAACGGTGTTCGGGCGACAAGCGATAGTCGACCGAGACCACGGGCAGGTCGAGCACCCGCGCGATCTCGGCGCAGAAGCTGGCATGCGTGTCGATGTTGCCGATCACGAACCCGCCGCCGTGATAGAAGACCACCGCCGGACCCGGCTCGCGGTGCTCGCGCGCGTCGAACAGCCGGGCGGGAATGATCCCGGCCGGCCCCGGAATCGCGAGATCGCGGATCGTGCCCAGCTCGCCGACCGGCAGGTCCGCGACGTCCTTCATCGCGAGGTAGACCTGCCGCGCCGCCTCCGGCGTCATCTGATGCGTGCGCGGCCCCGGCATCGCATTGAGATAGTCGAGGAACCCGCGGA
The DNA here is from genome assembly GCA_046290715.1 of Sphingomonas sp. GTDB lineage: Bacteria > Pseudomonadota > Alphaproteobacteria > Sphingomonadales > Sphingomonadaceae > Sphingomonas. The sequence continues at coordinate 15,836 of JBKBTU010000017.1, forward strand.
CGTCGGGGCGGACAAAGGGGGAGGGGTCGGTCAAGGCATCTCTCCACGGGCGCGCCGCTTGGGCTGCGCGGTTCGGCGCCCTACCTAGGCGCGGTGATCGCCATCGTCCATCATCCCGCCTATGTCGCGCCAGCGCCGGCGCGCTCCACCTATCGCTGGAACAAGAACGGCTTGATCCGCGACCTGCTGCTCGACGAGGGCGACCGCGTCGTCTGGCACACGCCCGACCCGATGCCGCGGCGCTGGCTGGAGGCCGTGCACGATCCCGATTATGTCGCCGAAGTCCTCGAAGCGCGCGTACCGCCGCACAAGGCTCGCCGTATCGGCTTCCCCGTCACGCCCGAAGTCGCGGCGCGGGCGCAGGCGGTGCCGGGCGGCACGTGGCTGGCGGCGCGGCTGGCGCTCGAACACGGCTTCGCCGCGAATACGGCCGGCGGCAGTCACCATGCGCTCGCCGACACCGGCGCGGGCTATTGCGTGTTCAACGATCTCGCCGTCGCCGCCGTACGCCTGATCGAGGAGGGCACGGTCGACCGGATCGCCGTCGTCGATTGCGACGTCCACCAGGGGGACGGCACCGCGGCGCTGCTCGCCGGCCGGCCGGAGATCGCGACCTATTCGATCCATGCCGATAAAAATTTCCCGGTTCGTAAGGCCCGCTCGACGCTCGACGTGCCGCTTGCCGATGGTATCGGCGACAGCGGCTACCTCACGAAGCTGGAAGAGACGCTTGCCCCGTTCCTGATCGAGCACCGCCCGCAACTGATCCTGTATCAGGCCGGGGTCGATCCCTTCGCCGGCGATCGGCTCGGGCGCCTCGCACTGACGCTGGACGGGCTGCGAGCCCGCGAGCGACTGGTCATGCGGCTCGCGGCCGGAACGCCCGTCGCCAGCACGGTGGGCGGTGGCTATGGCGACGATGCGCTCGAGATCGCACGGCGTCACGTCGCCGCGATCCTGACATTGGGCGGAGCACGCGTCACCGTGTGACCCTTCCCCAATCGGGCAAGCTGCGGCATGAGCGCGCCCGACATGGCTGCGGACACATTACAGCAACGCGCGCTCGCCCCGCTCTTCCACCGATTCCTCGACCGGATCGATGCCGGTTTGGACAGCGGGGGAATCGAAGCGCGCCTGCCGGACGGCACCCATCGCCTGCTCGGAGGCCGGCGGCCGGGTCCGGTGCCGATCGTGACGCTGCACCGCTGGCGCGCGCTCGTTCGCCTCGCGAGCGGCGGATCTGTCGGCTGGTACCGCGCCTGGGCGGACGGTGACTGGTCGAGCCCCGATCCCGTGCCGCTGTTCGACCTGTTCATGCGCAATCGCGTGGCGCTGGCCGGCACGGCACGAGCCGGGGGTATGCCGAAGCTGCTGCTGCGCGGCTGGCACGCGCTGCGGCGCAACCATCGTGCCGGTGCACGCCGCAACATCGCCGACCATTACGACCTCGGCAACGATTTCTACCGCGAGTGGCTCGACCCGAGCCTCACCTATTCGAGCGGCATCTTCGAGCACGGCGATACGCTCCCGAGCGCGCAGGATCGCAAGCTCGCCGCGATCCTCGATCGCACCGGCACCCGGCCGGGCGATACGATCCTGGAAATCGGCTGCGGCTGGGGATCGTTCGCCGCGCACGCCGCCGCCGGTGGGCGGCGGGTGCACGCGCTGACGCTCTCGACCGAGCAAAAGGCCGCGGTCGACGCGCGCGCGCTGCCTGGGGTGACCGTGTCGCTGACGGACTATCGCGACGCCTCCGGCACCTATGACGCCGTCGCCAGCATCGAAATGGTCGAGGCGGTGGGCCAGGCCTATTGGCCCGCCTATTGCGACACGCTCGCCCGCGTCCTCAAGCCCGGCGGTCGCGCCGCGATCCAGTACATCAGCATCGCCGACGACGTGTTCGAACGCTATGCAGGCGGGGTCGACTTCATCCAGCGCTATATATTTCCAGGCGGCATGCTGCTGTCGGATAGCCGGTTCCGGCGACTGTGCGAGGATAGGGGCCTGACCTGGACCGACCACCACGCCTTCGGTCTCGATTATGCGCAGACGCTGCGCCACTGGCGCGAGCGGTTCGAGAATGCCGACAAGGCCGGTCGGCTGCCCGCGCGGCTCGATGCAGGGTTCCGCGACCTCTGGCGTTATTACCTGATGTATTGTGAAGGCGGCTTCCGCGGCCGCGGGATCGACGTCGCGCAGGTGACGCTGGTCAAGGGCGGCTAGCGCTCACCCTCACCCTTCACGGCTAAGCCGCCCCCCTCTCCCTTTGGGGGAGAGAAGAGACGTGACGGGCGGCGAAGGATGAGGGGGGGGGACGCCTAACGCCCCTGCCGCTTCGCCATGAAGGCGAGCCGTTCGAACAGCATGATGTCCTGTTCGTTCTTGAGCAGGGCGCCGTGCAGCGGCGGGATCGCCTTGGTCGGATCGCGGTTCTGCAACACCTCCAGCGGCATGTCCTCGTGGAGCAGCAGCTTCAGCCAATCGAGGAGCTCGCTGGTCGACGGCTTCTTCTTGAGGCCCGGCACCTCGCGCACGTCGTAGAACACGTCCATCGCCTTGCTGACGAGCAGCCGCTGGATCCCGGGGAAGTGGACGTCGACGATCGCCTGCATCGTCTCGCGATCGGGAAACTTGATGTAGTGGAAGAAGCAGCGGCGCAGGAAGGCGTCGGGCAGCTCCTTCTCGTTGTTGCTGGTGATGACGACGATCGGCCGCTCGGCCGCGCGCACCGTCTCCTTCGTCTCGTAGACGTGGAACTCCATCCGATCGAGTTCCTGCAACAGATCGTTGGGAAACTCGATGTCCGCCTTGTCGATCTCGTCGATCAGCAGCACCGGCGGCGTCGGGTGGGTGAAGGCTTCCCACAACTTGCCCTTGCGGATGTAATTGGCGATGTCGTGGACGCGCGGATCGCCAAGCTGGCCGTCGCGCAGCCGCGCGACCGCGTCGTATTCGTAGAGGCCTTGCTGCGCCTTGGTCGTCGATTTGACGTTCCATTCGATCAGCGGTGCGCCGGTCGCCTTGGCGATTTCGTAGGCGAGCACCGTCTTGCCGGTACCTGGCTCGCCCTTGACCAGCAGCGGTCGTCGCAGCGTCACGGCGGCGTTGACCGCGACCTTCAGGTCGTCGGTCGCGACGTAGCTTTGCGTACCTTCGAAGCGCTTCATGACGGTTCCCGAACTATCGAATGTCGGGTACGTCGTGGCGGATCGCGGCCGCCCGCGCAAGTCAGCCCTCGCGCGCGCTCGCCCGTGCCTCGAGAACGTCCCAGATCGCCCGGTGCTGCGCCAGCAGCTGCTGCGCACCAAAGCTCACCGCGCGCTCGGTCGCGGGGGTGCCGCCGAGCATCGCGACGCTACTCGCAGTGTTGGCGATCGGCGGGAAGGTGGCGGGCACCGCTTCGACCCCGAAGCGGCTCGCGGCATGGTCGAGCAACAGCCGGATCGTCGCCCAGTCGTGCACCAACGCCGCGACCGCGCCGGTCGCGCAGCCGCGGCGCTCGGACTTGGCCAGCATCGCGATCGCATGGCGGCTGGTGAGCAGCGCGGTCTCGGTCTCGGCCTGGCCGGGAGTGGACGGCAGCGGTCCTGCCGCAGCGGCGAGCCGGGCGATATAGGCCCGCTCGCCAGCGAACGCCTCGGCGACGGCATCCAGCCAGTCGCAGGCATCGGGCTGGATGCAATGGGTGCGCGCTTCCGCCGCGAGATCGGGGTGGTCTCCGTGGACGGCACACAGCGCGTGCACCGCGTCCGACAGGTCGCGCGACGCGGCGCGTGTCGAGATCAGGAGCGAGAGGTGCGGGTGCACGGCGCTGCCGTCGACCTCGCCCAATCGGGCGACGACGTCCCACGCGCTCGATTGCCAGCCAGTCTGTGCCGTGTCCAACATGCTACCCCGGAATGTCGATGCCGCCCGCCAAGCCGGTGCAACACGCCCTCTTGTCCGCGCCCTACCTATACCGAACCGCGTAAAGACAGGGTTGATGCGGCGGTAACCCTGTCTCAATCCACCTTTACGCCGTCGGAACGTGCCCTAAGAACGGCGGCTTGATGAATTTGGAGAAGGTGATGCGGGCATGGATCGTGGCTTTGGCGCTGGCGTCGGCCGGTAGCATGGCGATGAGCGTCGAAGCGGGAGCGCAGGCGGCCGCGCAGCAGAGCGGCGACCTGACGCTGGCGCGGGTATTCGGCAGCCCCGACCTGTCGGGATCACAGCCGCGCAGCTTGCGCCTCTCGCCCGACGGCACGATGCTGACCTTCCTGCGCCCGCGCGCCGACGAGAAGGAACGTACCGACCTGTGGGCGCGCGACACGCGCACCGGCGCGGAGCGGATGCTCGTCGACAGCAAGAAGGTCGGCAGCGGCGCCGAACTGACCGAAGCCGAAAAGATGCAGCGCGAACGCGCGCGGATCGGCGGGTCGAAGGGGATCGTCGCCTACGACTTCGCGTCCGACGGCCGATCGATCCTCGTCCCGCTCGACGGCGACCTCTATCTCGCGACGCTCGACGGCAAGGTCCGCCGCCTGACCGCGACGCCGGGTGGCGAATTGAACCCCGTTGTATCGCCCAAGGGTGGCTACGTCAGCTTCGTGCGCGACCAGAACCTGTTCGCGCAGCCGCTCGCCGGCGGCGATGCGCGGCCGGTCACCACGGGCGGCGGCGGTACGATCCACTTCGGCGAGGCCGAATTCGTCGCACAGGAGGAAATGGATCGTCGCACCGGCTATTGGTGGTCGCCCGACGAGCGTTTCATCGCCGTCGAGCGCTTCGACGAGGCACCCGTCCACGTCTTCACCCGCGCGTCGATCGGGGCAGCGGGCACCAAGACCTACGAACAGCGCTATCCCGCGGCGGGTACGCCCAACGTGCTGGTCGAACTGTACGTCATGCGTCCCGACGGTTCGGGTCAGGTCAAGGTCGATCTCGGCGCGAACCCGGACATCTATCTCGCGCGGGTCGACTGGACGCCCGACGGCAAGACGCTGCTGGTCCAGCGCCAGAGCCGCGACCAGAAGACGCTCGACATGCTGCGCGTCGATCCCGAAACCGGCAAGACGAGCGTGCTCTTCACCGAAAAGGCGGGCGCGCGCAGCTGGCTCAACCTCAGCGACGACTATAAGCCGCTGAAGGACGGCAGCCTGATCTGGCGGTCGGAGCGCGACGGCTACGGCCACCTGTACCGCTGGACGCCCAACGGAAAATGGACGCAGCTCACCAAGGGACCCTGGGTGGTGACCGGTCTGGTCGGCGTCGATGAGGGCGCCAAGGGATCGGGAGGGGGGCGGCTGTACCTTACCGGCACGAAGGACGACGTCCTCGAGCAGCATCTCTATGCGGTCGACATCGCGCGCCCGAACGTGCTGACGCGGCTCACCGAGCTCGGCTGGACCAACGCTGCGACGATGGACAAGGCGGCGAGCCGCTTCATCGTCTCACGCTCCAACCCCAC
>JBKBTU010000179.1:0-5538 GCA_046290715.1 Sphingomonas sp.
CAAGAAGGCCTATGGCTGGCCCGAGGACAAGCAGTTCTACGTCCCCGAGGGCGTGGCGGAGCATTTCCACGATGCCATCGCCGACCGCGGCACCGCGCTGCGCGACGCATGGGAGCAGACGTTCGCGCGCTATCGCGACGCCGAGCCGGCGCTGGCGGCCGAACTCGACCTGATGCTCAAGGACAAGCTGCCGGACGACTGGGATGCCGACATCCCCGAATTCCCGGCGGACGAGAAGGGCCTCGCCAGCCGCGATTCGGGCGGCAAGGTGCTCAACGCGCTCGCCGCGAAGGTGCCGTGGCTGATCGGCGGCTCCGCCGACCTCGCGCCCTCGACCAAGACCGATATCAAGGGCAAGGCGTCGTTCGAGGCGGATAACTACGGCGGCCAGAACTTCCACTTCGGCGTCCGCGAGCATGGCATGGGCGGCGTGGTCAACGGCATGACGCTCTCGCACCTGCGCAGCTACGGCTCGACCTTCCTGGTGTTCGCCGATTACATGCGCGCGCCGATCCGCCTGTCGGCGATCATGGAACTCGCCAGCGTCTGGGTGTTCACGCACGACTCGATCGGCGTGGGTGAAGACGGGCCGACGCACCAGCCGATCGAGCATCTGGCGACGCTCCGCGCGATCCCCGGACTCGACACGATCCGGCCCGGCGACGCCAATGAGGTCGCCTACGCCTGGCGTGCGGCGCTGGAGGATGCCAGCCGCCCGACCGCGCTGATCTTCTCGCGTCAGGCGCTGCCGACGCTCGATCGCAGCAAGTACGCGCCCGCCGAGGGCGTTCTGAAGGGCGGCTACGTCCTTGCCGATTGTGACGGCACGCCTGACGTCATCCTCATCGCGACCGGCAGCGAGCTCGCGCTGGTGGTGAAGGCGCACGAGCGATTACAGGCGGACGGCGTCAAGAGCCGCGTCGTCTCGCTGCCGAGCTGGTATCGCTACGAACTCCAGTCCGACGAATACAAGGAAAGCGTGCTGCCCAGGGCGGTCACCGCGCGCCTCGCCGTCGAGCAGGCGGGCGAGATCGGCTGGCACCGCTTCGTCGGCCTCGGCGGACGGACGATCACCATGTCGACGTTCGGCGCCTCCGCCCCCATATCCAAGTTGCAGGACAAATACGGCTTCACCGTCGACAATGTCGTCAAGGTGGCGCGCGAGATGCTGGAGACCAAGTGATGAGCAAGCTGAGCGATCTGTCCGCGGCAGGCACCGCGGTGTGGCTCGACTTCGTCGACCGCAAGTTCCTCGAGGCGGGCGGTCTCGAAACACTGGTGAACGAGGACGGGCTGACCGGCGTCACGTCGAACCCGTCGATCTTCGAAAAGGCGATGGGTCATGGCGATGCCTATGACGGCACGCTCGCCGAATTCGACAAGGCGCATCCCGGCGCGGCGACAATCGACCGTTACGAAGCGCTGGCGATCCAGGACATCAAGGCGGCGGCCGAGACGCTGCGCCCGGTCTACGACCGGCTCGACGCCAAGGACGGCTACGTCAGCCTTGAGGTCTCGCCGTACATCGCCGACGACACCGACGCCACGATCGCCGAGGCGGAAAAGCTGTGGCACGCGGTCGATCGCCCCAATCTGATGATCAAGATCCCCGGCACGCTCGCCGGCGGCCCCGCGATCAGCGCGACGATCGCCAAGGGGATCAACGTCAACGTCACCCTGCTGTTCGCGCTCGATGCGTACATCCGCGTCGCCGAGGCCTATGCTGCCGGGCTCGAAGAGCGGGTCAAGGCCGGCCAGCCGATCGACCGCATCGCCAGCGTCGCGAGCTTCTTCGTCAGCCGCATCGACACGATGATCGACAAGGAGATCGACCGCCGTGTCGAGGCCGGGGATCCCGAGGCTGAGACGCTGAAGGGCCTGCGCGGCAAGGTCGCGATCGCCAACGCCAAGATGGCGTACCAGTGGTTCCTCGATTTCGAGAAGTCGGAACGCTGGCAGGCACTGGCTGCCAAGGGCGCGCAGCCGCAGCGGCTGCTCTGGGCATCGACGGGCGTCAAGGACAAGGCTTATCCCGATACGCTCTACGTCGACACGCTGATCGGGCGGGACACGGTGAACACGATGCCGCCGGCGACGATGGACGCCTTCCGCGAGCGCGGCACCGTCGCCGACACGCTGACGCAGGACGTCGAGGCGGCGCGCAAGGTGCTGGCCGAGGCCGAGCGGTTGGGGCTGAACCTCACGGGCGTCACCGATACGCTGGTGACGGAGGGCGTCGCCTCCTTCGCCAAGGCGTTCGACGACCTGCTGGGCTCGATCGCCGCGAAGCAACCGGCGGAGGCTTGAGCCGCCAGTCCCCGTCTTCGTCACCCCGGCCTTGAGCCGGGCTCCCGCTTCTTGCCCGATCACGAACGGTGCGAAGAAGCGGGATGCCCGATCAAGTCCGGCATGACGGCAGGTGGAAGCTCCTTGGGGGACCCACCTGCGTCCGAACAACAGTCTTTTCGGTGAGCCTCCCGCGACCTTTCGCCAAACCGAACCGCCTCCGCAACAACTCCGCCCACTCGGGGTTCTAGCCACATCATCCCAACCATCCGCAGGACAGCAGACATGAAGATCGGACTGATCGGCCTCGGCCGCATGGGCGGCAATATCGCGCGGCGGCTGATGAAGGCGGGCCATCAGGTCGTCGCCTACGACCGCAGCGCCGAAGCGGTGCAGGCGCTCGCCAAGGACGGGGCGGAAGCCGCGAACTCGCTCGACGAGGTCCGCGCCAAGCTCGACAGTCCGGCGATCTGGTGGGTGATGCTGCCCGCCGGCGGCCCGACCGAGGACACGATCGCCGCGATCGGCGAGGGCGCCGAGGATGGCGACATCATCATCGACGGCGGCAACACCTTCTACAAGGACGACATCCGCCGCGCGAAGGGCCTAGCCGAAAAGGGGGTGCATTACGTCGACGTCGGCACCTCCGGCGGCGTCTGGGGGCTCGAGCGCGGCTATTGCATGATGATCGGCGGCGATACCGAGACGGTGAATCTGCTCGATCCGATCTTCGATGCGCTCGCGCCCGGCCTCGGTACCATTCCGCGTACGCAGGGCCGGATCGCCGGCGAGGTCGATGAACGTGCCGAAAAGGGCTATATCCACGCCGGGCCGGCGGGGGCGGGCCATTTCGTCAAGATGGTCCACAACGGCATCGAATACGGGCTGATGCAGGCCTATGCCGAGGGCTTCGATATCCTGAAGTCGAAGAACAGCGACAAGCTGCCCGAGGACGAGCGCTTCGACCTCAACATGACCGACATCGCCGAGGTCTGGCGGCGCGGCAGCGTCATCTCGTCGTGGCTGCTCGACCTTACTGCGATCGCGCTCGCCAAGGACGAGCAACTCGCCGGGTTCTCCGGCAGCGTCGCCGATTCGGGCGAGGGCCAGTGGACGATCGACGCCGCGATGGAGGAAAAGGTGCCCGCCAACGTGCTCACCGCTTCGCTCTTCGCGCGCTACCGCAGCCGCATCGAGCATACCTATGGCGACAAGGTGCTCTCCGCGATGCGCTTCGGCTTCGGCGGTCACGTCGAGATGCCGCAGTGAGCGGAGGCGATGGCGCCATCCGCCTCGTCGTGTCGGATATCGACGGGACGCTCGTCGACAAGCAGAAGCAGCTGACTCCGGCGACCGCGGATGCGGTCCGCCGGCTGGAGGCGGCAGGCGTCGGCTTCACCGTCATCAGCGCGCGGCCGATGTCGGGGATCATGCCGATCGCCGACACGCTCGGGATCGACGTGCCGATGGCGGCGTTCAACGGCGGTATCGTTTTCCTGCGTGACGGCAGCATCGCCGAACATCACGTCATCGATGCAGCGGCGGTCCGCGGCGTGCTGGACATCGCCGCGGACAGCCCGGTCGACACCTGGATCTTCGCCGACGATCGCTGGTACGCCTCGACGGACGAAGGCGAGCATGTCCAGCACGAGCGGGTGGCATCCAACCAGGAGCCGATCGTCACCACCGACTTTGCCGCACTGGTCGAGCGCGCCGACAAGGTCACCTTCGTCAGCGACGACCACGCGATGCTCGCCGCACTGGCGGAGCGCTGCAAGGCGGCGCACGGCGCGGCCGCGACGATCGCGCAGAGCCAGGTCTATTATCTCGACGTCACCGCGCTCGCCGCCAACAAGGGCGACGGGCTGGTCGCGCTGGCGACCGCGTTCGACCAGCCGCTGGACGCGGTGGCGGTGCTCGGCGACCAATATAACGACGTGCCGATGCTGGAGCGCGCCGGCGTCGCCATCGCGATGGGCAATGCGCCCGATCCGGTCAAAGCCTTGGCGGATCACGTCACCACCGGTAACGACGCCGATGGCGTGGCGCACGCCATCGACACGATCATCTTTCCCCGCATCGGAGTATCTTCATGAAGCAGCTGGTTGCCTTCGACCTCGACGGAACGCTGGCCGAGAGCAAGCAGCCCTTGCAGGAGCCGATGGGCGAGGCGATCGCCGACCTGCTCGGCGTCGCGCATGTCGCGGTGATCTCGGGCGGCGACTGGCCGCAGTTCCAGAAGCAGGTGGCGAGCCGCCTGCCGGCGCGTGCCGACCTGTCGAAGCTGTGGCTGATGCCGACGACCGGCACCAAGCTCTACACCTATCGCGACGGCGGCTGGAATGCGGTCTACGCGGAACTGTTCGACGACGAGACCAAGGCCAAGATCCTCAAGGCGTTCGACGAGTCGCTCGAAGCGACCGGGTTCGTCCCCGAGCAGACCTGGGGCGAGCGGATCGAGGATCGCGGCAGCCAGATCACCTTTTCCGCGCTCGGCCAGCAGGCGCCGGTGGCGGAGAAGGAGCATTGGGACCCCAAGTTCGAGAAGCGCAAGGTGATCCAGGCGGACCTCAAGCAGCGGTTGCCGGGGCTGTCGATCAACATGGGCGGCGCGACCTCGATCGACATCACGCGCGAGGGCGTCGACAAGGCCTATGGCCTCCAGAAGCTGCGCGACGAGAGCGGCATCCCCCTGGACGCGATGATGTTCATCGGCGACGCGATCTTCCCCGGCGGCAACGACTATCCGGCGAAGGAACTGGGGCTCGACACGGTGCGCGTGCGCGACCCGGAAGAGACGCTGTCGGTGATCGCCGCGATCGTCGCCTGCCAGATGTGTGGTGACCGGGGGGGCGGGGGCGCGGTCTGTGGGGGCGCCGCACCCGCTCGATCAGCACGATCTCGCCCTCCACTTCGATGTCCTCGTCATCGGCGAGGCCGTCCGTGTCGGGCATCTCGAATTCGGCGCGCCAGTCGTAGACCTTCTCGGCGCCGCCCTCGACCCAGACGCGCACCGCGCCGCTGGTGATCTCCCCGCCCATCGCCCCGACAAAATCGGTGACCAAGGCGTCTGCCGCGCTCTCGTGGTCGGGCGCGCCCGGGATGCTGGCGGGCTCGATCGGCTCGTCCATTTCGATCAGCTGTGCCCAGAAACGCTTCGCCATGGTCAGGGTGCTCCGGTCCGCGTGTGGGTGGAGGCGGCAGGGGCCGCGTCTGCTCGGGACGGGGAGGGCGATAGCGCGGCGAGGCCGT